>JBGSIF010000260.1:0-20847 GCA_041742635.1 Phycisphaerales bacterium | reverse complement strand
ACTGCGCGGCGAGTTGCGTCGCCCGGCCCGCGTCCATCGCGCCGAACCCGTAGGCGTAGTTGACGCGCCGCCCCGCACCGTTGAACGTCCACGCGGGGTTTGCTTGATCGCAAAAGCGAGCGGAGTTGACGATGACATGCTGCACATCGCGCCAGGTGAGCGTGGGGTTGGCATCGAGCATGAGCGCGACGACACCGGCGGCAAGGGGGCACGCCGCGCTGGTGCCGCCGAAACTGGATGTGTATCCGTCCACGGGGATCGTGGTGAAGATCCCCATGTCGCTGGATGTACCAAGGTCGCGGTCGGACTGTGCCGCCGTGAGGAGGCAGGAGCCGGACTCGCTGTACACGGATCGATGATCGTCGGAATCGATCGCACCGACGCCGATGGTGAAGCGGCTCGTGACATACGGGTCGTAGTCGGCGCGGTCGTTGACGAGCGCGCCGTTGCCGGAGGCCCACACGAAAATCTCGCCCAGCCCGTTGCGTCCGGTGTTGATGGCGGTTTGAATTGCGGTGCGCTCGTTGGACGGCATGAAAGAAATGATGCCGTTATCGAACGGACCCCACGAGTTGCTTTTGATGGCGTTGAGGTCGTTTCGGAATCCGAACGCCGCGGCATTGACCGTGGACGATCCGTAGTAGAGTTTGGAGAGTTGGGATTGGTACGCGATCCCTGCGCCGCCGATGGAGTTGTTGGCACGCATCCCGATGATGCCCGCGCAACTTGTGGCGTGCGAATCAAACTCGTTGCCGGTCTGGCTGGCGGCAACGTTGAGCGCAAAGAGGAACTCGGGGTGCGCGGTCTGCCACCCCTGATCCACGACGCCCACCGTGACCCCCGCACCGGTGTAGCCCGCGTCCCACGCCGGCTCGGCATTGATATCAAACAGCGGGTTCGCGGTGTTGTGCAGACTCCACTGGAGATTGAAACTGGGATCGGTCGGCAGGGTTCGTGGCGCGAGCGGGATGGTGATATCGAGGTACGCCGACGCGACACCAACCAAGGCCCCAGCGACGCGGAGTTGCTGCGACAGTGTGACCGCGCTCTGGATCGTCCACGCCGCGGCGGGCGAGTCCACGAGCACAAACCCCGGCGCGCCATCATGCGGGCGGATCGACGCGCCGGCCCCATGGACCATCTTCGTCAAACCGGGTGTGATCACCTTCGGGTCCGACAGTTCAACCACGATCGTGCTCGTGATCGTGTACCCCGGCGTCGGCGGGGGGACGTTCCCCAGGTCGTCCATGAACTCGGTGTTCTCGCGCGACGCCGCGGAAGACTTGGCCAGCGGCGTGGCGACCAGGAACGGCGTCACGCCGCGACCGTCGGTGAAGTACGTCGGGATGGCGAGCGATGCCGGTTGCGGTGCGGCCGCATCGTCGGCGAGTGCTACGCCATAAGCATCGATCGTGCTTGCATACGACAAACCAATCGCCACGGCGAGCACAAACCGAGCGGATGATGAACGAACCGGACGTAGGCGGGACATGCCGTTGCTCTTTCGATGCGGACCAACTTGATGGGCGGACACCAATGATTCGGGCGACACCGAGCGAGGGTAGAATCTGAATATAAATCGGTTGAATCCGGACACTTGGATACGCCCCTGTTGAATGTACACCACGATGGCACCGGGACCGAATACATAAACCGAAAGGTCGCGCAGACTATTCGATACGCACGGAATATTCGCCCGATCGACTCCAAACAGATTCCTATTCGCTCGGTGTAATGGACCGGGCGTCCCGCCCGGTGGTCGTTGGGTACACGGTCGGTCGACTGTGTCTGGCACCGCAGAGCCGGGCGGGACGCCCGGTCCACTGTCCACCGCAGCCTGTCGCAGTTCACGACTTGCCTCCCGCTAGAATCGAACCACTTGCGTCGCCGTCCTCCCTTCACCATCTGGCGTTTCATTACCACCGATGTGTGGCGGCTGCTGCTGCTCACGGCGGCGGTGCTGGTGACAGTGCTCTCGTTCGCCGCGGCGGTGCGGATGCTCGCCGACGGTCGCCTCGGGCCGATCGAAACCCTGCGCCTCATGCTGCTGATGATGCCCCCGATGCTCCAGTACGCGCTTCCGTTCGCCGCCGGGTTCGGCGCGACGCTCGCGTACCACCGGTGGTGCAGCGACAACGAAGTCACGGCGTGCTTCGCCGCGGGCGTCGGGCACCGCTCGCTGCTGATGCCCGTCGTCATCTCGGGCGTGGTGCTCGGGGGCGTAATCCTGGTGATGCAGAACGAAGTGATCCCGCGCTTCCTGCGGTCGGCGGAGCAACTTATCACGCGCGACGCCGCACGCTACATCATCGGCGCGATCGAGCGCAAGGACGCGGTGAAACTCGGCGACACACTCATCTACGCCGATGTCGTCCGCACCGTCCCGCGTGATGAGTCCCAATCCGGACCGGCGTACGAGCAGTTGTACCTCAAACGACTCATGGTCGTCCGGCTCGATTCCAAAGGCAACGTCGAGATGGAGATCAGCGCCGAGGAAGCCGACGTCTGGCTCGTGCGCGAGAACGCCCCGTCGGGGCCGGGCGACGACGCCCAAACAGGCGGCGACTCCGTCACCCGCGTCATCATCAAGCCACGCGGCGTCCGCGCCCGCACCGTCGGCAAGCAAGGCAGCGACGTCGAATACACCCTCATGTCCTACCTACTCCCCAACACATTCGACGAGGACCCCAAGTTCTTCACATGGCGCGAACTCGAAGCACTCAAACAATCCCCCGACCGGATCAACATCATCGAATCCAGAAGGCGCGTGCTCGCGGCGCACCTGTGCGAGCGGCGGGTGACGGGCGCGATCGACGCCGCCCTCCGCACGACCGGCGAGGCCAAACTGCTCGACCGCGACGGGCAACCGATCCTGCTCCGCGCCGGCAGGATCGAGTGGGACGCCAAGGGCGAATACTGGAGCCTTCGGAACACTCCCGACACCGCTGCCGCCAACGCCGTCGCGCCCGTGCAGGTCGTCCGCACGCTCGATAACGGGCGCACGCTCGTGCAGTCGGCGGAGTCGGCGTGGGTGCGGACCGCCGTGGTGCCTACTTCGACTGATGAACCCGTCTCGCTGATTCTGCAACTCACGGGGGTGAAAAACGAAGTCGCCAAGCCAGATCGCGCCTCCACACCCGCAGTGGACCGTGCGCCTCGCCCAGATACAAGCGGCTCGCTCCGCACATTCACGCTCGACGGCGCGACACTCCAGGATTCACCCACCGGCGCGATCATGCGGCTTTCGTCCGCCGAACTCTTGCCGCTGACGGATGAACATCTCGCCGCGGCAAACGGTAACGATGACTATGTGCAGAAACCACGCGACGACCTGCGTCGCCGGCTCGCCGATCTTCGGCGCGAGATCATCAGCAAACAACACGAGCGACTCGCCAGCGCCGTCGCGTGCGGCGTGATGATCCTTACCGGCGCCGTCATGGCCCTTCGGCTTCGGTCCAAACTCCCCCTCACCGTCTACCTCTGGGCCTTCTTCCCCGCGCTCATCGCCGTCATCACGATCAACGCCGGCCAGCAGGCCACCCATCACAACGGGCTGGGCGGGCTGGTGATCCTGTGGGGCGGCGTGACTGCTCTGCTTGTCTACACCATCATGCAGTACCGCAAAGTCGCCGTGCATTGAGCCAATCCCCCGTCCTTCAACGAGCGAAATCGGTTATCATATTTCTTCAGCGTCGCACCCCCATCGCACGCACCGAACACACCATGAGGAGACGCCATGGCCACACGCATCCTGCTCTACGACGACAACGCCGACGATCTCATGCGCTCGGATCAGTTCCCCGACCGCGTGAACCTGCTCCCGAGCGCGCCGGCGGGCGTGCTCTCCGGGCCGGCCGCCGGTGAACGCATCCGCATCCTCTGGGGGCAAGACCTGCTGCGCGACGTGCTCGACGGGCGCTACCGCGCCGTCGTCTGCGGCGTGAACGACACCGACAACTCCCACGGCATCATCGCCCAACTCGTGGACCTCGTCCCGGCGAGCCAGTGGACCGCCAAGGCCGTCACATCGTTTGCGAAGATGTTCCAGGAATCGGTCGGCATTCATGCTTCCACCGACCGCGAGCCGTATGTCTTGAAGTTCGACCTGGACCTCATCCTCGTGCTGGCAATCTTGCGTCCCGCCGGGCGGTCGCACTTCACTTTGCCCGAACTCAAGCGCGGGTTCGTCACGGTCGCCAAGATGCTCAAGGACCGGCGCGAGCGCGTCCCTGTGGCGACGGTTTCGTTCTTGAATGCGCGGGTGAACCGGCTCGTCGGCGCGGACGGGCAGGAACCTTCGCTGGAATCCACCCTGCGTGCGATGTACGAAGCCGGGTTCCGCGGCGATGTCTACCCGCCGCCCGCCGCGTGGCAATCCGGACACGTCGGAGTCTTCCCGAGTTACCCCTTCTCCGAAGGGCTTGAACGAATGCGCCACGGGAGCAGTTGACGAGCGTCGGAACTTGCAAACAACCTATAACAGGACCGACCGTGCGCGACGGCTGCGCAGCAAATCGATGTCTTATTCGATTTCGTGCGACAGAGCGAAACGCGCGAACGAATCCGTATCGGTCTCAGATCGCACGACGCCGACGAGCCGCGACCGCACCGAGTCCGGCAAGCCCGAGGAAGGACGCCGAGGGGAGCGGTATCACCCCGCCACCGTCGCCGCCGCGTACGTTCGGCTCGCTCAGCGCCGTCCCGTACTGGAACGACACGTTTCGGATGCTGGCGGCGGGATCGAAGAGAGCCGAGATACCCGAGAGGGTGAACACGACGTGGTCTTGGATGAGGGGCACGCCGCCGGTGACAGGCGTGTTGCCGGTCGTGGGGTTGTCGCCGGTGGACGAGAGGCCGTAGTTCAAGCCGTTGACGGCGGTCGGCCCTTCAAGGTTTGCACCATTGAAGTTCGCACCGCCGAAGAGTCCAAACCCGGCGGACGAGACGCCGCGCGTCGCGCTCCCCGGCGCACTGGACAGCCCCGCGCCATATGCCCATTCGCCGCCGACGTTCCCGCCACCATTGGGGCCGAAGTGAACGGTCGCGCCAGAGAGCAACGCACTGACCGGAGTGAGCGTTTCGCCGGAGATAACGTCGAAGAACACTGCCGTCAGCACATCCATCGGCTCCATCACATCAGCGCTGGAGTTGTTCGTCAGCCTGATGACAAGCCCGCCGCCGGTGTTCTCGAAACGGGCCGAGGCACTCCGCGTACCGGACGTGCCGCTGATGGTGATCGTGCCAGCCGAAGCGGTGCCGGCAATTGCCACGATTGAGAGAACAGCAAAACGAGCACGGAGAGCGTGCATAGAAACACCTCACTTTGAACGCCGAGTCGAAACAAACCAACCTCTCTAAAAATAACCCTAAACAAGGGGTAAAACCACACGACGTGGTTGATTTCGTGCACAATATACTAGATATACAGGCAACATGGGTAAGCAGCATGACGGGACAATACGTAGTTTAGGAATACGTTTGTACTCGTGCGCCGCTTGATGCCGTCACGACAAACATCGCGCAGGCACGCCCGGTGCGTGAGGGATATTCTGCGTTGAGTGCATTCTGCAGGGCCGCCACCTTCGACGGCCGCACCAGCACGACGATGCACCCGCCGAACCCGCCGCCGGTCATGCGTGCGCCGTACACGCCGCGCACACTCATCGCTATCTCGACGAGTGCATCGAGTTCGGGGCACGAGACCTTGTAATGATCGCGGAGCGATTCATGCGATTGCACCAGCCGCTGCCCAATCTCGGGTAACGCCCGCTTCCATGTCGTTCGCCCCGCCGCAACCCGCTCGCACGCTTCCACCACGCTCCCCGTGCGCTGGTTCTCCGAGATGACGTGCATCGCCGCGTGGTACACCTCCTCGGGCAGCCCCGCGAGTTGCTCGGCTTGACGCGAGAGGTCGATCTCTCTCAGCGAACGAAGCCCTAGCGAACCCGCGGCGTCTTGGCAGGCTTGACGGCGCTTCGCGTATTCACCCGCCGCGAGTTCGTGCCGGACATTCGAGTTCACCACGACGATCGCCGCGCCGTTTTCATCCGCCGGCGGCAACGGTACCAACGTATGCGTACACGATCGGCAATCGATCAGCAGCGCGTGCCCCGCCTCGCCAAACACCGACGCGTATTGGTCCATGATCCCGCACGGCACCCCAGCGTACTCGCGCTCCGCCCGTTGGCACAACTTCGCCTTCTCCAGTTTCGTCAGCACCACCCCGGTGGCTTCTTCAAGCATCGTGCAGACGGCGACCTCGAGCGATGCCGAACTCGACAGCCCGCTCCCGAGCGGGACGGACGACGCGACGGCGATACGAAACGTCGGAAACGACGTGCCGAGCGGCTCACCTCGCCGCTCGCACTCGCGCCGAAAGCACTCAACAACACCGATGACATACGCGGCCCAGCGGTCGTCGGGGCCGAGCGATCGGATGAACGCGGAGCCTTGCTCGCGAACCGACCGCCAGTCGATCAAGGTGGACCGGATCGGCGCTGCTTCGGTTACCCCGCCACACGGAACGGAGATGATGCGCGTGACCGGATCATCTGCGCCGGCCGCGGCACACGCGCACGCACGATCGATCGCTATCGGGAGTACAAAGCCGTCGTTGTAGTCGGTGTGCTCGCCGATGAGGTTGACACGACCGGGCGCGAGAGCCGCCCAGCACGCGGGAACACCGAAATGTTCTCGCACCGCATTCGTCGCGGCGAGCAACGGCCCCTCTTGCTCATTCATCGATTCATCCGCCATGCACACAGCATATGAGGCACCGGGTGGCATTGACCCGGCTTTGCGGGTCAATGGTTGGGCGTCCGATTCGACGTCACGCCAACTTCTTTGTCGGCTTCGGCACCTGCCCGGCTCGCTTGCGCAGGTCGTCGGTTTTTCGCTTCCAGTATTCCAGCACCTGTTCGCGTGTCATCTCCGCCGTCCGCGACCCCACCGTCTCCTGCCCCTTGCGTTTCATCTCCACGCAGTCAAATGTCTTGCTCATACGCGATGACCTCCGCCGGCGAGTGGATGCTGATCGGCACGTAGCCGTTGACGGCGTTGTGCAGCGGGATCTTCCGGAAATGGACGGTGTGCTTGAAGTTCGGAAGGAGTCCAAAATCGCGGCTCTGCGTCTTGGCCCCGGCAGGGGCCGCGGGGTGTAGCCACGAGCGGAGCGAAGCGCAGCCCGTGGTACACGGCTCCGACAAATCTCTTTCCTGCCCCGGACGGGCAGCGGAACTTCACGTCCGTCGCCCCGCCGGAGGGAACAGAAACTTGATTCACATTGTCCACGAGTTCCGCTCGCGGACTCGCTTTACTCGTGGCTACACGCCGACGCCCCTCCCGGGGCGAAGAGTGCTTGCCACGAATAATGACTACACCCTTGAATCCCCAACTGACCGTGACCGCGAGTGGCATACAAGTCCTGACCTGCCGACCACCTCAGAAGCCGCTGATACCGCCGTACGTCTCCGGCCTCCGATCCCGATAAAACTGCCACACCCTTCTCACCTCGGCGATCAACCCCAAATCCAAATCCGCTACCAGCACTTCGTCCTTATCCCGTGACGCCTGCGCGATCACCTGCCCGCGCGGGTCGCAGAAGTAACTGGAGCCGTAGAACTCGCCGATGGACCATGGTTTCTCGACGCCGACGCGGTTGATCGCCGCGACGAAATACTGGTTCGCTACGGCGTGCGCCGGCTGCTCGATCTTCCACAAATACTCGCTCAGCCCCGCCACCGTCGCGCTGGGATTGAACACGATCTCGGCGCCCGCGAGCCCGAGTTCGCGCGCCCCTTCAGGGAAGTGCCGGTCGTAGCAGATGTAGACGCCGATCTTGCCGAACGGCGTGTCAAAGACCGGGTACCCGCCGTCGCCGGGCGTGAAGTAAAACTTCTCCCAGAACCCCGGCAGGCAATGCGGCAGATGATGCTTGCGGTACCGCCCCAGGAACTCGCCGGCGTGCGAGATCACCGCGGCGGTGTTATAGAACACCCCCGTCATCGCCTCTTCCATGATCGGCACGATCAGCATCATCCCCAGTTTCTTCGCCCGCTCGCGCATCAGCGTCACCGTCGGCCCGTCCGGGATCCGCTCCGCCAGGTCGTACCACCGCGGGTTCTGCTCCGCACAGAAATACGGCCCGTAGAACAACTCCTGCAAGCAGCACACCTGCGCCCCGCGCGTGGCCGCTTCGTCGATTAGCCCCAGGTGCTTCTCGATCGCCGCCCGCTTGATCGCATCGAGCGACGCCCCCCCCACCCCCTCTCCCAAGTGCGGCGTACGGGCCTGAATAATCGCGGCGCGGGTGATCCGTGGCATAGAAGCGATTGTTGCACGCCAAGAACGGCACGGCCGAAGCCGCGCGACCAGCGTTCGACCACTGAATCATCCGGTTATGGACACCCGGCGAACAACTCGGCAATGAAGTCGAAGAAATCCGCCGAGTTGACAAACCCGTCGGCGTTGAAGTCAGCCCGGCAACCCGCGAATGGAGTGACGGCCAGTGCCACCGGACGGCTGGTCACGGGGCCACAACCGTCGCTAACGACGCAGTCGTACACCCCGAAGTCTGACGGCAATGCCGGTTCGATCACGAGTGTTGATGTTTGCGTACCCCGGTGCCGCGCGTCATCTTGGAGCGCCAACCCGCGGTACCGCCATTGATACTGCGGCGATCCCGCGCCGGCGACGAGCGAAAGAACCGCGGGCTGCCCCTCGCTCACAACCACGTCCTCCGGCTGGTCCACGATCGTTGGCAAATCGCGCGTGACCTCGATCTCCCAATCATCATGGCTTGGCTGGAACGAGACAAGGAACCGTCGGGTCGATGGCTGATAGACAAACGTGCGCCGCGAGGATGCTTGCGGCAACGGCCCGGAACCAACAGTGGTCGATTCCCAGTTCAAACCGTTCCATGACCAGATGTAGGAGTTATCGCCATAGAGAACACTCACGCCACGCGCTTCGTCAAACGCAAGGTGAACAAAGGACCACCCCTCGGGCGGTGCCGGGCGTTGCCTCCAGGTTCGATCAAAGGGATTCCATTCCCACAGTTGGCCCACCGAGGCGCCTGTCCACAGCACGCCGCGCTGACGCACGGCGTCGTATGTGGCACTTCCGTTGGGCACCGATGCCGGACCGGTCACGAACACCCGGACCCATGCGGCACCGTCCCACTCCCACATGTCATTCAGAGCCGCGGCCTGCCCGAACCCACCAACCAGCACCACTCGACCGTTCACGGGATCAAAGAACGCACTCGCCCAAATGCGAGGGGCTGGGCCGGTCGTAGCCACGAGGAGCCACGCTTGTCCGTCCCATTCCCATGTGTCGCTCAGATATCCCGATCCGTCGTACCCCCCGAAGAGAACCGTTCGATGGCGTATGGAGTCGAACACGAGGCTGAACCCTACACGGGGGCTAGGGCCGCCGACCGCAACCCGCTCCCACCGCGGCGGAGAACCATCGTCGGTCAAAGTACGCCGTTCGTGCGTATGGGTTGGGGTATCGGTCCTCCCGATGACCCGCACCAGTCGATCACGCGTACGGTCGTACACGGCCTGCGCCTCGTGATCAGCGGGGAGGACCGGGTTGGTGAGCGCGGGTTGCCACGTGTTGCTCCCGCCGGGCAGAAACATGGTTTCAGACGATCGCCGAGTACCCAGCGACCCACCCATCAAGGCAACTCGATCACGGCCCACATCGTACTCCACCGCGTGCCCCGCACGTGGAGCGGGTGCCGCGAGCGTTTGCTCGAGAAGCCAGCGCGACCCGTTGTACTTGTACACCCGGTTGGTTTGTTGGAACGTCGCACTCGAGTAACCGCCGACAAGAACGACTTCGCCGCGGGCGTGGTCGTACACCATGGCATGGCTCGCCAGGCCGCCCGGCGCGCCGGCGGCCGGCGAGGGCGCCCACGTCGCGCCGTCCCATTCCCACGTCTGGTTCGGATAACTGCCGGCACCCGCGAACCCGCCGTAGATGATCGTGCGCTCACGGCCGGGATCGTACGCCCCGGCGTGCCCGTACCGCGCCGAAGGCCCATTCGTAGCGACAAGAGTCCACGCTTGGCCGTCCCACTCCCACGTATCGCCGAGCAGCACGCCCGAAGCACCGACGGCGCCTTGACCCCCGAAGAGCACCACTTTCTCTCGACCTGTATCCCACGTCATGGTGTGGCTGTGACGCCCGCTTGGACCATTGCCCTTCCGCCGTTGCCATGTCGTGCCGTCCCAAACCCACGTATCGTCGAAGACCTGCCCGGTTGTTGACCCGCCGAAGAGCACGACTTCGTCCCTCGAGGCGTCGTACACCATCGCATGTCCTTCTCGGGCCGCTGGTCCGTGGGTAGCAACCCGGCTCCAGTAGCCGTCGTGGGCCTCAACGCCGGGAATCCACTCGAACGTGTCACCAAAAAACGTGACCGAGTCCGTCCCGCCGAACAGAACCATGCGGTCCCGTTGCGAGTCGTACGCGAGCGCGTGGCTAAACCTCGCTTCGACGCTTGGCGCCGACCACACCGCGACATCGCAAGGCTGCGCGAAAACCCGAGCCGCCGCTACCCAGAGCATCACGAGGCAAAAGAGCGACTGTGCCTGTTCAGTTCGTCCCATTCGAACACGTCGTGCCCTACCCATAACCCTGCTCCTCGGTGGGCGAGGACACAAGCATATACGGACGTTCAAGATTCGTACTGCGCGCTTCGGCGGCTGGCTTGTTGAGCCGGGGCAGATTTGATGTGCCTTGCCTTCTCGATTGGGATCTATCTAATCAAGAACAACGAATACAGGTTGACGGTTGGCCGATTTGGACCATACTGTCAAACACAGTGTTTCAACAGACTAATTTGTCGCTAATGCTCCCGACGCGGAGCCGCGGTATCTGTCGTGTTTGGCCCGATATGTCTCCAGATCACCCAAACACATGACGATACGTGATCCGTCGGTTCAATGTCACCCGAAAACAGGATTCGAGCAATGGGAACCAGAACATCGAAGTTGAAGCGAGCCGCGGAGTTCGGGTGGGTGGCGGGGTTTGTGGTCATCGCGGCGGGTGTGGCATTGGCGATCGATCCATTGCCGACGACAATCAACGATTTTCACGCGCCGGGCACGCAGCCCGGGACGCTGACGAGCGCGCCCGTGAGCGCGGTTGTATGTTCTTTCTGTCACGGGAGTTATGACGAGGCCGAGGAGCCGTACACCCGGTGGGCCGCGAGCATGATGGGTCAGGCGGCACGGGATCCGATCTTCCACGCGGCGCTGCGGGTGGCGAACAACGACGCCGGGGCGGGGGGCGAGTCGTGCTTGCGCTGCCACGTCCCGCAAGGGTGGATTCAGGGGCGAAGCGAGCCGACGGACGGTTCGGGATTGGAATCCAACGATTTTCAGGGTATTTCGTGCTCGATTTGTCACCGGATGGTGGATCCGGAACATACGCCGGGGGTCGATCCGGCGGTCGATGCGGCCATCTTGGCGGGACTCACGGAACTTCCGTTCAATCCACACAGCGGGAACTACGTGATCGATCCGGAGGATCGGCGTCGGGGTCCGTTCAACCTTGGGGCGGACTGGCCGGGTGGGTTCCCATTCCACCCATTTGAGGTGTCCCCGTTCCATCGAGATTCGCGGATGTGCGCGACGTGTCACGATGTGAGCCTGCCGCACCACTCGAAGCAGCCGGACGGGACGTATGCGCCCAATGCGTGGGACACGCCCGCGCCGTCGGATGATAAGTACACGCAGTTTCCGGAGCAGCGGACGTACAGCGAGTGGCTGGGGAGTATGTTTGCGAGCGGGCCGGTAGAGATGAACGGTCGATTCGGGGGAAACCAGACGGCGGTGAGCAGTTGCCAGGATTGTCACATGCCCAAGACGACGGGGGAGGGGTGCGGGTTCCCGTCGCCGGTGCGGAATGACTTGCCGCAGCACAATATGAACGGAGCCAATACATGGGTGCTGCGCGCGGTGAACGCGCTGTATGACCAAGGCGAGACAGGGCTGACGGACGAGTCGATCGAGGATTCGATCGCGCGGAACGTGGACATGCTGCAGCGAGCGAGCGACATGGAACTGTCGGAGAATGCCGGGGTTCTCAACGTTCGGATCATCAACTATTCGGGGCACAAGTTGCCGACGGGGTATGTGGAGGGGCGTCGGATGTGGGTGAACGTGCAGTTCTACAACGGGTCAAACCAGTTGATCGCGGAGCGCGGGGCGTACAACACCGCCACGGCGGAACTGACGACTGGAGACACGAAGGTCTACGAGCGAGTGCATGGGATCGACGCAACGATCGCCGCGTTGACGGGGCTGACGGCGGGGCCGAGTTTTCACCTGGTGGCGAACAACGTGGTGTACTTTGACAATCGGATCCCGCCGATGGGATTCACGAATGCGTTTGCGAACATGGTGCAGTCGGGGCACACGGGGTATGTGTACGCGGATGGGCAATATTGGGACGACACGGCGTATGCGGTGCCGAGCGGCGCGCGCCGGGCGGATGTGACGGTGTACTACCAGACGACATCGAAGGATTACATCGAGTTCCTGCGTGACAACGCGAGCAGCGGGATGGAGAACCCCGGGCAGGTGGCGTACGAGATGTGGGAGATGTTCGGGAAGAGCGCGCCGGTGGCGATGGACTCGGGGAGCGTATCGCTGGGATGCCCGTGCGACTGGAACGGGTCGGGCGAACTGAACAGCCAGGATTTCTTTGACTTCCTGACGGGGTTCTTCGCATCGAATGCGGATTTCAATGCCGATGGGGTGACGAACAGTCAGGACTTCTTTGACTTCATCGGGTGCTTCTTTGCGGGGTGTTCGTGATCCGAGGAAGGCACGTACAGTTGATAGTCGATTCGATGGATCGGCCTCCAACAGACCCTGGAACCCCATGCTCTGGCAACCTTCGCTACCCGAAACGTACACGTTAGCATCGCCGCAGGAACTGGCGCGGCGGATCGCGCAGCGCCGACGGGAACTGGGCGATTCGCTCGTGATCCTTGGGCATCACTATCAGACCGACGAGGTGATCCAGCACGCCGACTTCACGGGCGATTCGTTGAAACTGTCGCAACTGGCGGCGGAGAAGGTCGCGGCGCAGGGCGCGAAGTACGTGGTGTTCTGCGGGGTGCATTTCATGGCGGAGACGGCCGACATGCTCACGCCCGACGGGGTCGCGGTGATTTTGCCGGATTTGTCCGCGGGGTGCTCGATGGCGGACATGGCTGATTATGACGAAGCCGTAGCGGCGTGGGACACGATCACGGGGACGCTTGAAAAACAAGGGTGGAAAGGGCGGGTGATACCGATCACGTACATCAACTCGTCGGCGGCGATCAAAGCGTTCGTGGGGATGCGCGGGGGGTGCGTGTGTACATCGAGCAACGCCGCGCTCGTCATGCGGTGGGCGCTAGATGGTGGGACGGAGCCACTGGATGCCGCGGACGGGACAGAGAAGAAAAGGGGGGGGGGGCGGGAAGAGATCAAGATCCTGTTTTTGCCGGATCAGCATTTGGGGCGAAATACCGCCGCGGCGGCGGGGATGGACGTGCGGACGCAGACGTGCGTGTACGACCCGCGCCGGGCAAATGAGGGCGATGCGCTGGGGGGCGCGACCCCTGACGCGCTGCTCGCGGCGACCGTGATTCTGTGGGCCGGGCACTGCTCGGTCCACAAACTGTTCCGTCCCGAGCACTGCGAGGAGATCGAAGAACTCAACCACGGGAAGCGCGGGAAGGAGCGTACGAAGATCCTGGTTCACCCCGAGTGCAGCAAAGAAGTGGTGGACCGAGCGGATCTTGCCGGCTCGACCGAGTTCATCATTAAGACGATCCGCGAGGCAGAGCCGGGGTCGCACTGGGCGGTCGGAACGGAAGTACACCTGGTGGGGCGGCTGTCGCGCGAGGCGGCGGAGCGCGGGGTACATGTGCGGATCCTGTCGGATTGCCAGTGTTTGTGTACGACGATGTACCGCATTGATCAGCCGCATATGTGCTGGGTGCTGGACAACCTGGTGGCGGGGAAGGTGGTGAACCGGATCACGGTGCATCCAAAGGCGAAGCAGCACGCGCTCGAGGCGGTTCAGCGGATGCTGGCGCTGGTACCGACGAAGCCGGTCGGGGTCGGCGGGGCGGTAGCGGCGGGGCCGGTGGATTGATGGGGATTGGTACGGAGTGGCGAGTACCATCCGTGTGCTTTGGGCGGCGAGGCCGGTAGACTTTGGTACGCGGCGTGCGCGGGCGGGTGCCCGATGCACGAGCGAACTTGGAACCGCCCATGCCTACTACGGGGATTGTCGCTCGGTGTACGTGTTGCTCAGCCGCGGCGGGGTGGCGCGTAGCGGTCGTCCTCGGGATGACGGCGTGCGCGGGGCTGGTGCCGGCGGGGTGTTCGTCGAGCACGCCAAAGGCATCTGGAAAACTGACGGCGTCGAGTTTCGCGGCGGGTGGCGAAGACACACCCGTGGTGCTGGTCCCGCGGGAGCCGCGGAGGATCGAAGCGGTCGCCGCGAGCGGTGCTGGGGATCGATGGAACGAAACGGGTATGGTCGACGTGGCGGCGGTGGTCGGGACGCCGAGCATGGCGGCGTTGCCTGCGTCGGGTGGCACGGGTACCGATGGATCGGACATCGGGCTGGTGCTGGATTCGCTGGTGGGGCAGATCAACGGGAACCCGGTGTATGCGTCGAGGTTTTTTCGAGACACGAAACTGGACGCGGCGCTGGCGGGGCTGGTGGTGAAACTGAAGAATGACGCCGCGTGGAAGGCCGAGGCACGGACGGCGATCAGGCGGGCACTGCTGGACAAGATCCGGGATGAGTTGGTGCTGGCCGAGGCCCGGTCGTCGCTGACGCCGGAACAGCGCAAGGGGCTGCTGTTTTTTCTAGAGCAGTTGCGCACCGAGTTGATTTCCGGAAGCGGAGGGAGCGAGGCCGTGGTAGACGAGTCGCTGCAAGAGCGCGAAGGAAAGAACCTGGACGAGAAGGTACAGGAAGACCTGGAAACCAAACTCGTGCAGCGCGAGATCTATCAGCGGGTGGCGTCGAAAATCATCGTGAGTTGGAAAGACGTGCAACTGGAGTACGAGCGGCGGTTCGCGGAGTTCAACCCCGCGCCGGTGGCAACGCTGCGGATGATCTGGGTGCCGACGGACAAGCCCGAGGTCGTGCAGGAGTTCACGCAGGCGCTGGGGGCGGGTACGGCGTTCAAGGAACTGGCTCAACGAGCGGAGAACCAGTTCAACTCAGGGCAGGCGGGCGTAGCGGAGCGGACGCTCAAAGACGGGGTATACGCCGATACAGAGTTCTTCCCGAATAAGGAACTGAACGACGCGGCGAAGTCACTGTCGCCGGGCGGTATCGTTGGGCCGATCGCGTACCAACGCCGGACGGCGTGGGTTCACCTGGAATCGATCAACACGCCGACACCGAAGTCGCTGTACGACGTGCAGTTGCAACTCGACCGCGAGATCAAAGAGCGTCGGTTCCGCGAGGAATCGGAGAAATACCTGACCCGGCTGATGAACAGCGGGAGTTTCAGCGATGTGAACGAGATGACGGACAAGCTCGTGGCGATCGCCAGCGATCGGTATCTGGTGGTGAACCGGCCATGATGGGCATGGTGGAGATCGTGAAGCGGGTGCGGCGAGGGCTGCTGGGGATTCGCGGTGAACGTGACGAGGTGGGGCGAGCGGGCGAGCGAGCCGCGGCGGCGATGCTGCGCCGGGCGGGGTACCGGGTAATCGCGCGGAACGTCCATGTGGAGTTCGGGGAACTGGATGTGCTCTGCGTCGCACCGGACGGCCGGACGATCGTGGGGGTGGAAGTGAAGACCAAGCGGGTGCGAGAGAATGGAATCGGTGCGTGTGCGGGAGAGAGAACTCGCACGATGGGGAGCCGGGCGGATATGCCGGCCGAGGCGAAGGCGAACAAGGAGAAGCGCGAGAAGGTACTGGCGATCGTGCGGCACTTGGCGCGGGCGAACGGGTGGGCGGATCGGCCGCTGCGGGTCGATGTGGTGGGCGTGGACCTGCCGGACCGGGGAAAGCCGACGCTGCGGCATCATGTGAATGTGGGGCGGTGAGCGTCAGGCGGGCGAAGAGAAGAACTTAGAACCCGGGCCGAGTGCTTCTCTGAGGCGTTCGTGGGCACGGGCGCGGAGCATGTAGACGGCGCCTTCGCTGCGGCCAAGAGCGTGGGCGACGTCGGCGGCGGATTTGCCTTCCAGGTCGTAGAGCCGGATGACTCGTTCGTACTCGGCCGGCAGGGTGACGAGGGCCAGGTCAAGGAAACGTGCCAGTTCGCCCTTGGCGGCTTGACGGCTTGGGGTGGCGGAAGTGACGCCGAGCATCTCGATGAGGGCGTAGGTGGAATCTTCGGTGTTGGGCGAGGGTGACGCGCCGACACGCTTGCTGGGGGCGGCACGCTTGGCACCCTCGAGCGCGCGGATGACGTCGATACGGTTGTTGTCGGCGAGTTTGCTGAGCCAGGCCATGAACCCGGACGCGCCGCCACCGGTAAAGCGGTCCAAGCGAGTACAGGCCTCCATGAAGGTGACTTGGAGGATGTCGTCCTCATCGACGATGCTGCGCCAAGGGCCGTTCATTTTGGCGGCGATTCGTCGGCGCAGGTCCGGCGTGAGGTGCTCGAGCAGGCGGATAAGAGATTCCTGGTCGCCCGCCCGGGCTTTGGCAAGGAGTTGGTCCGGGTCGATGGGGTGTGACATGTAGACTCCAGCGAGCGGCGGGGCCGAACGTTGGTGAAGGATAGGGCGGCGCCGTAACCAAGGAGCCATGTGCTCGGGTCGAGAAGTGAATGGGGTGCCGTGGATGAATCCGAGGGAACGCGTGGAGTCTGGACGACAACACCGGGTGTGATCTGGGGCCGATCGGCGCTCCCCAAACCGCTCTGGAGAGCGGTTCCACCCAAAGCGGTTCTACCGAAGAACTCATGATGATTGAGTCAGCATCCATTGAAGAAAGCGGCGAGGAAATCGAAGAAGTCCTGGCTGGTGGTTTCTCCGTCGCTGTTGAAGTCAGCGATGCCGAGGAAGAAGGCGGCGAGGAAGTCGAAGAAGTCCTGAGAATCGACGACGCCGGACGTGTTCCAGTCGGCGGGGCAGCAGACGGGGAAGACGTTGATCGACTGCGTGGTGGAAAGCCCGGCGGGGTCGGTGACGGTAAGTCGGATCTCGAAGAAGAAGGACTCGCCGGTGTTCCCGTGTGGCGAGAGAACGGTGGTGGTGGCGCAGTTCGGGTCGATCGGCTCGGGGTGGAGGTGATCGTTGTGGTGCAGGATGGTCTGCCACGCGCAGGTGAGTTGGTTCGTGGCAAACTCGTTATCGGAGATGTTCGCGGCGAGGGGTACGTTGATGCTCGTGCAGACGGGGAAGACGTCGCCGTCGGAGGGGCTGGTGATCTGGACGATCGGGGGGGTGTTGTTGAGCGAGATGTTGATGTCGGTGGAGACCGCGTTTCCGGCGGGATCGCTCACGGTGAGGGTGGCGGTACGGAGTGTCGGGAAGACGGGTGATTGAGCGGCGACAACGCGGAGTTCGCCGACGGAGATGAAGTTGGCGGACCCGCCGGGGTTGCCGATGATGCGGATGCCACGGGCGGTGGTGGGGGGGAAGGAGATGAGGAAGGTTTCGTAGTTTTCGCCGTCGTTGAAGAAGGGGTAGGCGGGTGAGACGGTGACGCCGGGGACGTTCGACCATGTCGAGCCGTTGAAGGATTGGATGCTGAGGGCGTCGAACCAGCCGCCGTCACCGAAGTGGCGTCCTTCTTGGAAGAGCAGGGAGTGGAACTGCTGGTTGGTGGGGAAGGTGTAACCGATGTAATCGGCGTTGCCGCCGGTGCCTTGGTCGCCGCCGTGGTAGGTGTCGAACTGTCGCGCGGAGTCTTGGTTGCCGAGGGGAGGGAAGTCGCCGTCGCGGATGATCTCGGCGTTCCAGTTACCGCCGCCGGTGGGGCGGGGGGGGTTGAACTCGAAGACGCGGGTAACGATGGTGCCGAGCGCGGTGATGTCGTGAGTCGCGTTGTAGGTATGAGAGGGGTTGGGGCTGGAAGAGTGGGGCGTGCTGTCGCCGAAGTCCCAGTCGTAGGTGAGGGCGGCGCCTTCGGGATCGGAGGTGCCGACGGAGGAGAACTGCACGACGAGCGGGGTGGGGCCGTAGTTGGGCGTGGCGGCGGCGACAACGATGGGCGGAGCGTTATTGGCAAAGGTCAGTCGGTTGACCGTGGAGGCACCCATCGAGTCATAGTCGATGTAGACGAGGTCGCCGGTGTTCGGATCCATGTTGATGGCGACGACCGCGCCTGCGGCGGCGTCGAAGTTGCGGACTTCGGTGAGGTTGTCGGCGGAGTCAAAGACGCAGTTTCGGATCCAGCGTCCGGCGAAATCGCCTTGGAAGTAGGTGTTGCGGTACTGGGGTGGGAAGGTGGTACCGGTGTACCAGACGCCGCCGGTGGAAGAGAACCCACCGAACTGGGGGCCTGGGATGCAGCCGGGGGCACCGAGGTCGCAGACAGCGGCGTTATTGCCGCTGAATGTGGGGACGCGGGAGTTGGCCCCGTGGCTCCAATCGATGGCGGGGCGCGTGTGTACGAAGCGGGGGATGCTACCGGGCACTTGCTGCGCGACGTTGCACGGGTTGGGCCAAGAGGGGGTATTGAGGGTGTCTTGGATGATGAGGTTTCGGAAGGTAAAGAACTGCTGGGTGCAGCCGCCGGGGGAGAAGGGATCGAAGAGTGGGTTGGGGGCATCACGGTTGGGGGCGTTGTTGTCGTTGTAGGCGGGGAAGGCCTGGAGGCCTTCGTAGTTGGGCCAGCCGAAGTTGCGTCCTGGGGCTTTGATGACGTTGAGTTCTTCCCAGGAGAACCAGCCGACGTCGCCGAGGTAGATGGTGCCCGGAGGGTTGGCAGGGGTGCCGGATCCGGCGCGGACGGAGAAGCGGAAGGGATTTCGGAAGCCCATGGCCCACATTCGAGAGCGCGGGGCGCGAGGATTAGCGGGATCGAAGAACGGATTGTCTGGGAGACCGTTGCCGGTGGCGGGATCGATGCGGACGACCTTGCCGCTGAGGCAGTTGACGATCTGAGAGCGGAAGGCGCCGACGTCCTGAGTTGGGGTGATGATGCCGTCGGCGACGGCGGTGTTGGAGGATCCGCTGGTGGGGCCGCCGACGTCGAGGGATTCGTAACTCGCGCCGTCGCCGCAGGAGGCGAGGAGGGAGCCGTCGTCGCCGAAGGCGAGTGAGCCGATGCCGTGGGATTGGTGGCAGATGGGGAATCCGGTGGAGAGGGATTCACCGACGAGGACGGTGCGGGAAGCGGGGAGGACGGAACGGAAGCCGGTGGCGGGGTCGCAGGTGTAGCGGGTCAGGCGGCCGATGGTATCGCGGAAGTACTCGTTGGTATTGGGGTTGTACTGGCCAGTGCCGAAGTATCGAGCGTGGTGGTAATCAACGACGTAAAGGAGGTAGATGAAGCCGTTGTGGTGGAAGTCGGGGTCGATGGCGAAGCCGAGGAGGCCGTAATCGCGCCAGTCGCCGACTTCTTGGGAGAGGTCGATGAGTGGGGTGGGGTTACGGACGCCGTTTTCGACGAGCCAGACGCGGCCGGATTTTTCCCAGACGACAAGGCGGGAATCGACGCCGGGGTCGTGCTCGAAGTCGGCGTACATGAGACCGACGGCCTGGTTCCAGCCGGTGGCGATGGGTGCGGAGGAGAAGCCGGGGGGCCAAGCGAGGGAGGGAGAGGCCATGACGCCGACAGCGGCGGCGAGGGTTGCGATGACGATGTGTCGGAGGCGGGACATGACAATCTCCAGATCAGTTACACAAGGGTGCGAAGAAGATGGACGAGAGGTACGAGGGAACGTTGCAATACACCAATGGACGTCCGCCCCGCGACCGCCCTGCCCCAACTGAATCGTGACACGGATTCCGGCGGAAGCCAGCCAATGTGCATGAAACTTGTGTACGGACTACGAACGAGAGACGGCGGCACGCGCGGCGTCTTCATCGAGCATCTTCCGCACGAGGTTCTGGAAATCGTCGTGCATGATCTTCATCGCGGGGTTGTCGAACATTTTGCGGAATGATTCTTCTTTCTGGATCTCGCGCATGCGCTTGACCCAACTCTCGAAGTAATCGTCGGGGAGCAGGCCTTCGCGGTGGTTGAACCAGACGATCTCGAAGATCGAGAGTTGCATGAGGTTCATGAAGTATTCGCGGATCTCGCGGTCGCTGCGCATGTCCTTGACGTCGTGGGAGTAGATGGAAGCAAGGGAGGGGTCGTTGACCCGCATTTTGCGGAGTTCCATCTGGAGTTCGACGAGTTTGGTGAAGTTCGCGGTGTGGGCGACGCGGCGCCAGTGGCGGAACTGAAACGCGGCGAAGGTGACGCCGCCCGCGACGGTGAGGGTGGAAAGGGACTGGAGGATGAGGGGGATGTGGGAGAGGTCCATGCGGAATCATTGCGGGGTAGGGGAGAGCCGAGAGGGCTGGTCGTGGGTGATATCGCGCCACACGGATCGGGCCGGTGCGGGCGAGCAATCGGGGTATTGGGCGTATAAGGAATAGACGCGCACACCTTGGGCACGCAGAGCCGCCGTGCGATTCCAGAGGGATTCTTCCCACGCATCGCTGGACAAGATGACGGCGTCGGGTCGCAGCGAGGGCCGCACGTCGGCGGCGTGGACGACGGGTAAGCCGAACATGAACTCCCACGTCGGGAGCGAGTCGTCCATGAAGCCGACGAAAGGGAGGTCTTCGACAAAGACGCCGGGGAGGCGGCGGGTGTGTTTTCCGACGCCGTAGACAACGAGGCGACGGCACCCGTC
>JBGSIF010000259.1:0-3769 GCA_041742635.1 Phycisphaerales bacterium | reverse complement strand
AACGCCACCGCCTGCGGCTCCGTCAACTGCCCCCCTCCCCACCGGCGCGTGCTGCTTCTCCAACGGCAACTGCCTCGACCTCACCGCCGCCGACTGTTCAGTCGCCGGCGGCTCCTACCAGGGCAACGGCTCCGTCTGCGGCCCCACCTCCTGCCTCCCGCCCACCGGCCGCTGCTGCTTCTCCACCGGTGCTTGCATCGACCTCACCGCCGCCGACTGCTCCATCGCCGGCGGTACCTTCGGCGGCGAAGGCTCCCTCTGCTCCTCCGGCCCTTGCTCGAACCCCTGCCCCTGCGACTGGAACCTCTCCGGCGACGTCAACTCCCAAGACTTCTTCGACTTCCTCGCCGGCTTCTTCACCGGCAACGGCGACTTCAACGGCGACTCCCTCACCACCTCCCAGGATTTCTTCGACTTCCTCGTCTGTTTCTTCCAGCCGCCCCAAGGCTGCTAAGTTTGGTTCCGATCCGTGCGTGTGCTAACTTGTGGGGCAGGCGTATCTCCTGCCCCTTTTTCTTCGCTTCTCTTCTTCACCCGCAAACGAATCACAACCCGTTTCATCGCATCTCAGCGAACATCGTGCCGCCGCCTTCTTACGCCGCACACCACGGCTATCACAATCAGCACCCCACCCCCCGGCCCCGGCACCATCACCATCTCCAGCCGCGGCATCGGTATCGTCGCCGACGGAATATCCGTGTATGCAAACGCGAGTTCCGCCGGCGGGGTTCCCGGCATCAATGGGTGGAGGTCCGTCAATCGCCCTGTGACCAGAAAGTGCGAACCCAGCGATAGGTTGATCGCGCTGATCGCCGCAGGTGACAGGTCGATCACCACATCCATCCCGCCCGAATCGATCGAGAGCGTCGTCACGCCGTAAGCCGGTCCCACTCCCATCGTGCCGAACATCGCGGCGAGCATCGGGGGCGGTGCCGTGCCCCCGAACGCTTCGGCGAACGCCGTCCACGCAAACGCCGAGCCGCTGATGCGATAGTCCTCGGTCGCATCCGAACTGATGTACCCCGACGGCATCGATCCACCGGGAAGGTAGAGTTTCAGCGATGCGCTGGCGACCTCGCCGCTCACCCCGGTCAGATCGAAGATAAAGTAGTTGCGCCGCTCAATCGGCGTCGATGGCACGGCGTACCCGACGTAATAGTTCATAAACCCGGGCGTCGTCGTTCCGCTCGCGTACAGCCCCCCGGAGAACGTCGATGAGACCTCGACCGCACTCGCGGGATGCGTCGAACCCAACACAAGAATCGACCCAGCCGCGACAAGCAAACTGATCCGTTTCATCGTTCTCTCTCCTATTGGCACCACACGTCAGCAGCGCGATCGTTGCAGTACACATCCGGCCACTTGTTCGATCTGCACACATCTGCTTCTTCGCGGCTCGGCTGTCTGATACCTGAACGCACTCAGCCACGGTTCCCTCACGCTCGATCAACCGAGTTCTTGGTCGTCGGGCCATGTCGCGTAGGCGGCAGCGTGCAAACTTCCCTTCCCGACATAACTACTCCATGCGCTGCCGAAGAGGCGTACATAACGCAACGATTTATAGCCCTCGTACGTATAGAGTTATCGGAAGTGGAGCGACTTTATGAGTGCCATCCCCAATCACATGTCCCGAGCGGCCATTGGCTCGATGATCGAAGCGAGGCCCGTCGCCATCTCTCTCGGCACCGACGCCGCAACTTGCATGGATCGCGCGATTCTTGCGCTCAATAGCCTCCCCAACGTCCCGCGCGTTCCCTACCGAAGGCTGCGCGATGCGATGGACGATCTCAAGCGTGTGATCGACAATGAACACACATTCACCCGGGACACCGCCGCCGAGATCCTGCTTGGGCTTTCCAAAGACCAGCGGCAGTTGCTGTTCGCGTCTTTAAACCAGCACGAAAAGGCCCAGCGTGCAGGCGACCGCCGCACCATCGCTCACGCGAAGCAACTCGTCAAAGAACTCTTGATCCCAACGGGGCAGACCGGCCTCGAATCCGACTTGCACCAGCACGCACCGGATTGCTCGGACAAGTAGTACAGCCTCGGTGTCACCGCGGCGCTTGCACGCCCAGAATGCGCACAGTCCCCGCGGCGGATCATCGCACTCTTCGATGATTCACAAACATACCAAGTCCGACTCATAATCCGTCGCAACCGGCGGCTCGCCAAGCCCGGATCGGGAACGACGCCTGTCGTTCGGTCTTTGTGTGATTTGGATACCTTCGCTACAGCAGTAAAAAACCGACAGGCCTTTTCGGGCCTGTCGGCATGTAGAAAAACTAGATTCTAAGCCGCAAAGAGAGGAACGATCAACGAAGCCGCTTCTGAGCGGTCAACGAAGCACCGCCTCTTAGCGGTCAACGAAGTTGGTGAGTTCATCGTCGCGGACGGGGGTCTTGATTTCGGTGCAGGTGGTTTCGCCGACGAGCAGTTTCTCGCCCGCCGTCGAGGCCTTGGCGATGAACGAACCGTTGAAGGCCTTGCCCACGCCGATGGTACCGATGTTGAAGGTGACGGTGTTGCCCGAGGCTGTGGCGTTCGCCGAGGAGACGAAGGTGAGGCCGGCGGGCAGGGTGACGACCATCTTGGTGTTGGTGAGGTTGATCTGGCCCTGGTTCTTGACTTCGACGCGGTAGGTCTGGTTATCGCCAACGAGGACGATGTCCACGTTGTCGTCGGTGACGAGGGTCGCGATGTCCGGGGCGCCGGTGACGCCGGTGGAGCAGTTCGCGGTGACCGGGTCAGCGCAGATCGCGCGGGCCGAGGCAACGTTCTGGACGGTGCCGACCGAAGCGCCGAGGTTCAGGGTGAGGCTCAACTTCTTGCTGGCCTTGGGAGCGAGGTCACCGACGTTCCAGGTGACCTTGCCACCGGCGGCGGTCCCGCCGTCGGACGCGCTCACGACCGTCGAACCGGCCGGGAGGGTGTCCTCAACAACCGTGGACTTGGCAACGGCGTCGCCGTTGTTGGTGACGGTGATCTCGAACGACGCCGGGCGGCCGAGGCGGACGTTCGCGGGGCAGACCTTGGTGATCGCCAGCACGGGCTGCTTGACGACGAAGGTCACATCGTTGGACTTGGCCGAGAGGTTGTTGTCGGCGGTGGTGTTCGCACCGTTGACGAAGGATCCGCTCTTGGCGGTGGGCTTGGCCTGGAAGGTGCGCTTGACGGTCTGGCCGGCGGCGAGGGTACCAACGTCGAAGTTGTACGTGTTCTTGCCGTCCATGGTGGTCACGCCGTTGGGCAGGTTATCCGTGACCTTGACGTTGTTCGCCGCACCGGTTCCGGTGTTGGTGACTTCGATCGTGTACGTGACGGTGTCGCACGGGGTGATCTCGGCGGGGGTGACCGCCTTGGTGATCTTCAGGGCGGGGTTGACGACATTGGTCGAGCAGCAGATCGAGTTGGTCCACGTCGCACCGGAGCACGCACGAACCGAACCCGCGCCGCCCGCGTTGGCAGTGACCTTGATGGTCTTGCACGCACGGGGCGCGAGGTCGCCGACGGCGAACCCGCCGCCCGCGCCCTGCACATCGCTCGAAACAATCCGAGCGCCTTCGAGGGAGTGCGTCACTTGAACGCTGCTGAGGGACATCGCGGTGAGGTTGCAGACCTCGACGTCGTAGGTGAAGTTGTTGTTGGCCAGGACTTCGCGGGGCATCGCACAGCGGACGGAGAGGGCGCTCGTGGCGCGATCACCGGTGGGCAGGTACATCACATCGCCCATAGCCGGGGCCGGGGCGGGCTGCGCCGCGGGCTTGGGGGC
>JBGSIF010000258.1:0-2660 GCA_041742635.1 Phycisphaerales bacterium | reverse complement strand
GCACCATCGCAAAGATCGCCGCGCGCGGGACCAGCACGTGCCGCCCGGTGTCGATGCGCTTGAACCGCCCTGCATCCCCGAATCGAACCGCGGCGGACGGCCAGATGTCCTTCGGCGGCTCATCGCCGAACAGCCGCTGGTACGACGCCAACGTGCGGGCGTACCAATCCTCGAACTTGGCGTTCTCCGCATGGCCGCCCTTGGTCGGGCCGTGGTGCAGCGGTCGCCCCAGCACCTTGTCGCACAGGTGTCCCCAGTACGACTCGGTGTAGACCAGATGCAGGTGCCACGCCTGATCGACTTCGTCAGAGGGCGTCACCTTGTGCCCGGAGGCGCACGCCAGGAACAGGAACCGCTTGTACTCCTCGAAGACCCGTCGCACGAACGCCTCGCTCCAGCCGTTCTCCCGCGCCAGCCGCTTCACAAACGTGAGTTTCTCATCGCCAACATCAACGCTGAATGACTCGATCCGCTTCCAAAGAGCGATCGCCTCAGGCGTTCCATCAATCGGCACGGCCATGGGTCACCTCCAGCGTTCAGGGGGACACCTGATCTTATCGCTGGATCACACCACCACCATCGTTTCGTTCAACGGTTTTCGTTTTAGATCAGGAACCATGCAGTCATCCGCCGGATATCCCACCGGAATCACCACAAATGCTCGCTCGTGTACGGGTCTCCCCAACACCGTGTTAAGAAACTGCAAAGGGCTCGGCGTGTGCGTCAGCGTCGCAAGCCCTGCATGATGCGCCGCCGCAAGCAGCAATCCCACCGCAATCCCCACCGATTCCTCGCGGTAATACACCTGTCCGCCGTCGTCCGTCTTCGTCAACTGAAACACCACGATGACCCACGGCGCCACTTCGAGAAACGGCTTGCTCGCGTCCGTCCCCAAGGGCGACAGATCCTCCAGCCACCGACGGCTCGCACGCCGCTCATAAAACTCGCGTTCCTCTTCCTCCGCCGCGACACGGATCTTCGCCTTCACCGCCGGATCGCGCACGCACACAAACCGCCACGGCTGCTTGTGCGCCCCGCTCGGCGCCGTCCCTGCCGCACGGCAGATCCACTCGATCGTCTCCAGCGATACCGGCCGATCCGAGAACTGCCGCACGCTGCGCCTCTGGTCCATGACCTCGTAGAAACGTCGTGCACCCTCCTCCGGAGAACCCTCGGGCTGATGCCCTGCCACCGAGGCATACGGCACATGCGGCAGGAGCGGCGGAAGATTGATGAAACGATCGGGATCGGACATGCGGCGGGCTCCGGTCGGCAAGGCCGTTCTGAGATGCTGAAAACGTACTGGAGTATCCTCTTTTCATGAGAATGTTGACAGTGGCGCTCTCTGTGGTGTCGGCGGTGTGCACGCCGTGCTTCGCCGAGGAGTCGGAAAACGCCGCGCTGTGGTACTGGCGTGCGTTCGCGATGAACCCGGCACTGATGATGAACCACGACTCGCCGCTGAATGATCACCTGCGAGAAATGGATTCCCCGAACTGGAAGCTCTCGCCTGAGGCCGAATCATCGATCACGGCCCTTGACGAAATCATCGACGAGTTCGTGCGCGGCGCCGAGAAAGCCACGTGCGACTTTGGTGTCGATCGCTCGCAGGGGCCATATGCACTTCTTCCACACATCTCCCCGATGCGCCTGCTGACCCGCGCGACGCTCGCCAACACGCAGATGTGCCTGAAAGCGAATCAACCCGACCGCGCCACGACACTCGTCGTTGCATGTCTCAGGGCATCGCATCATCTTTCCGGCGATGGGCCGACGGTGTCCAGCATCGTCAGCACATCGATGCTCAAGACGACGCTGGCGACGATCAACCTGGGACAGGACTCGAATACCTGGGATGATTCGCACCTCAAGGCGATTCTCGAGGAACTGACGAGGTTCAACAAGGATGATCCCACACAGTTGCAGCGGGCGACGATCAGCTCCCAGCGATCCCTCATCGAATGGATGCGCGCCGATCATGCGAACGGCGGACACAAGACTCGCGAATTCGTATCGTCGGGTGCATCCCTCGGGCAGGATGGATCAATTCATCAGGATCAACGATCGCTCAAAGTCACTCCGACCATGCTCGATCAGTACGCCCAGTTCCTCGATGCCGCGGACAAGGCCTGGTCGGTCGACAATCCCGGCGAAGCCATCGCGGAGCTTGAACAGCGAATCGGCGACGATGAGTTCGGGCCTCTCACCCACCGCGTCGCCGAGTCTCTTCGTCGGCCGCTTCGGGAAAGAGATGAGGTCGCCACACATCTGGCCGAAACCCGCGACCGACTGAACCAGCAACTGCAAGCCGGTAGCACGCCATCCGAGCCCAAAGCCTCACCATCCCCCTGATTTCCGGACCCGCCCGCCCCCATCACCCCCCACCCCTCCCCCAGCCGATATTCCTTGGAGACCAGCCGGGTCCCGTCTAGAATCTTTGACTCGCCCTTCCCGGGGCGAGCGTTTGGGTCCGGGGGTCCGCAGCGAGGTGGACTATGGGAATTGATTTCGCCCTCGATCAGCTCAACACGACCGGCTGGCAGACCCTCGACACCACGGGGTGCGAATGCACGCCCGACGGCCGCTTCTACCCCGGTGTGGACCGCGTGAAACGCGAGTTCGCCGCGGCAGGCTTTGAACTCTCCATCCGCAACGTGGAC
>JBGSIF010000257.1:0-4476 GCA_041742635.1 Phycisphaerales bacterium | reverse complement strand
AGAGCAGCAGCGGCCCCATGTCCTTGACCAGCAGTTCTTTCACCGATTGCCAGGCTTGGGCGGTGCGGGACGCATCCAGTACACCGCTGAGCACGGCCCAGGTCTGCGGGTTGAGGTAGATGCGGCCCTCGGGGTTTTCTTTCCCTCCGATCCATCGCCCGTCGTCGCGCGTGGCGCACCGGTACCACTCGCCGTCCCAGGCGTGTGTTTCCACGGCCTGTGCAAGTTGTGAGCGCCAATCCAGGCACGCGGCGGCGTGCTGCGGCTCGCCCCGCCGGTCGTATACGACCGAGAAGTCTTCGAGCAAACCGGCGAGGAACAACGCAAGCCAGACCGACTCGCCGCGCCCTTCGACGCCGAGGGCCGACAGCCCGTCGTTCCAATCGCACGAGCCGATCAGGGGCAACCCGCGCTGGCTCATGCGCTGGTGGGCGCGGTTGAAGGCTCGCTGGCAGTGATCCAGAAGCGTGGCCGGAGTGCCGTCGACGAATGGTGCAACGGAATCAAGGATGGAGAAGTCTCCGGTTTCCTTGAGGTAGTTCACGATGACAAACGGCAGCCACAAGTAGTCGTCACTGCACTGGGTGCGCAGGCCGGTCTCCGTGAGGGGGTGCCACCAGTGGTAGACACTGCCGTCGGCGAACTGATGAGCGGCGTGTAGGTGGATCTGCTTCTTGGTCTTGACTGGATCGCGCGGGAGCCAAACCTGGCTGTCCTGCAACTGGTCGCGGAACCCGTACGCGCCGGACTGCTGGTAGTACCCCGTGCGTCCCCACAGACGCCCACTGATCGCCTGGTACGGGAGCCAGTGGTTGTTGAGCAAATCAAAGTCCGGTGCGGCGGACTGAACAACAGTCGCCCCGAGGGTTGAATCCCAGAAATCCGCGGCGTTCGTGATCGCTTGCTGCGCGCCCGCCGGGCTTCGATAGCGATCGATCAACGTGAGCAGTTCGGCCTCGCTCTGAGTGACGGCGATGAGGTACGTGAGGGTGACGGATTGGCCGGGATCGAGTGTGAAATCACCCCCGAGGGACGCACTGGGATCACCGAAACGTCCGAACCCATCTACGATCGGCACGGCGCGGGTCATTGCGGCGGGAGATTCGAGTCCGCCGTGACGACCAAGAAAGAGTCGTTTGTCTGCGACCGCGAGGGGCTTATCGAACCGGATCCCGCCGACCGCATGAGCCGCGACATACGGCCACGCGCGGTTCCAGTGCTCTTTCTCGACGCGAGGCGGCACATCCCACATGTTCTTGGTGGTGATGATCGCGCCGCGTGCCGCGTCGTGGCGGGTGGTGATAAACAGACGATGGAACTCTCGCTTGGTATCGGGCGCGACGCCGCAGCACCACTCGAAGTACGATCCGATGCGGAGCCGGCGCCGCGTATCGGTTGTATTCGTGAGCCGGACGAGCCAGACTTCAACGGGGTCTTTGGGCGGGACGGCCAATGTCCATTCCGCCGCGATTCCGGCGCAGTGCGTGTGGAATGAAGTGCGCCCCTGCGTGTGTTCGCACCGGTACGAGTCGTACCGAGGAAAACAAGGTGATGGCGCGAGCGACCAGACCTTGGGTTCGTCCTTCGCGGCGGTCGCGTCGAGGTCGGCCAGGTACAAGTGCTTACCCCAGACGTCGCGTGCCAAGTCCATTTCCCAGCGAGTGAGAACGTTGAGTTGGCTGTTATCGAGCCAGGAGAACCCACCGCCGTTCTGACTGACGACGAGTCCATAGCGACCATTACAGATCACGTTGACCCAAGGCATGGGCGTCGCATGATCGGTGATGGCAAAGACCTTGCCCGCCGAATCGAACTGTCCAAACTGGTTGGAAAACATGGAGGGGAGCACCCCGAAGAAAGAGCGTACTGAAAACGCTTACAGTCACATTATGCACAAAGTTGCAGGACCTGTCAAGCCGGAATAAAGAAGTGGATTCATACACAAGCCCGGCGGCACAAGCGTGCCGCCGGGCTTGTTGAAGTGGAGGAGGTTGGAGGGATCTGGGAAGGGACGAATCAGCGACGGCGACGGAACGCGACCAGGCCGCCGAGCGTCAGCACCGCCGCCGAGGCCGGCGTCGGGATGATCGTCAGGTTGGAGAAGGTGACATCGACATCACCGATATTACCATTTGGGCCTTGGACATAGACGCCCATGAGCGAGTCGGGGAGGAAGCCGGCGGTGTGGACGCCTTCGAACTTGGTGGGAGCGAAGACGCCGTTGACGGCCATGCGGTAGTTCCGAACAGCAGCGTCGGTGTCGTAGATGAAGGTGAGGCGGATGGTCTGGTTTCGCACAGCGCGGTCCATACCGGCGTTCTCACCCTGATTGTTGCTGAAGAAGGGGACGCGGCCGCCGAATGCCGCGATTTCGCCGTTGTTATCGGGGAGCATGACGATCTGGCCGACGTCGGCACTGGCGGAGTTGGGGTAGAACGGGGCGGTGCCGTGCCAGATGCCGGCTTCGGTGCCGCCGGCGCCTTCCATGATGACGTCCACGTCAAAGCGGAAGCCGTCGGTGGGCTGAAACTGGAAGGGGGTGCCGCCGATGGAAAGGGCGGCGTGGTGACGGTTGGCGAACCCGCCGCCGGTGAAGTTGCGGTCCTCGAACCGGATGCTGGACAGCCCGTTGTTGGTGATGGTCAAATCACTCCGGCCGAAGTAATCGGCGAACCAGTACGGGGCGACGTTGAGGCTGTTGATGGCCGTGACTTGGGCTGAGGCCGCTCCAGCGGCGCACACAAGCAACAAAGCCGCACTGCAAACTTGATGGCACTTCATCTCGCTTCTCCTCTGATGATATTGTAAACACAACTACGTACACCCAGCGAACATTCGTAAGGCATACACAATGGAAACGCTTACATACTAACTCACAACGTGATACTTGCAACAAAAATCCCACTCATTTCGGCGATGTTCGCACTGATCGATCTTATTTTGTTTGGGTCGGACGTCTCAGAAACCCCAGTCGCTTGTAGACGCACCCGATAACGTCGCTCCCCTCAAACCACTTCCAGACACGCCCGGTGCGGGCATTCTCGATCGCTAAAAGCATCGGCCCCTGATCGATAGCGACGCAGTCCGGCGCTACCCAGTTGGTGCCAAGATTGAACGAATCCTGAAAGCCGTACCCCCGCGACGCGGCGTCGGGTTTCCGCCAAACGAGAGGCTCGCCGGTTGGCGCTTTCAATGATTGGTAGTACTTCAGCGCGGCGACCGCCGCGCCGGGGTCGAACATGATCGACGACCCCGCGGCGTAGGGCGCGACCGTCCCGTCCCCATAATCGTCGCGCACCTTGAACGTCGAATAGTCATACTCGGCCCGCGCACCGGGCATGTGGATCGGCGCCGGGAACAACCCCGGCACCGCGTAGCCCTTGGCAACGTCCGACGCGCTCAGCCCCCAGGCGTGCTCGCCGAACGTGGGCAGTTGCTTCGGGTTTGCCGCACAGCGGTCCTGATGCATCCGGACCATCCGGCGAGAGTTCTCCCACCAATCCACGCTGGCACGATGAGTTTGACCGAACGCTTCCGGAGCATCGGGCTGCATGGCCGCATAGTTGATCCAGCAGTGGGCGAAAAAACTTGTAAAGAGCGCACCAGACCACGGAAACCAGACAACTGTGTGATCCGATGGAGAAGGCGCGTTCGCGGCCCCGTGTGCCTCCCCCCGTGCCCCCTTGTGTCCCCCCCCACTCGCATCGCCGAGTTGCCGGCGGAGTTTGTAATACAGGGCCGGCTTGACGCGGAAGTCAGGGTTCGGGGACGCCGACGCGAGAAGCGTGACCAGCCGGTGCTCGTCCCCGGCGTCGGCCCAAACATAGGGGAGCAGTTTGCCATCACCGGTGGGCTTGCCCTTTTCGGTCGGTTGCCAACCGAGGCTGATAAACCCCGCCTCGTAGGGTTTGTCTGTGTGCTCGAGCACATAAAAGCGCCAGTTCGCATCGGCGATGATGGAATCGCATGACCGTGCGATATCGCCCCCGAAGTACTCACCGGCCGTGATCACGCCGGCGAAGAGCAGGGCTGAGTCGATGGTGCTGACGGTGTGCTCATACGCCCCCACCGCCGGCCCGGCGGTCTGCGGATCCAGAAAGTGGTAGAACAGACCCGCCTTGCGGTTCTCCGGATTCGCCAGCAGCGAACCGACGATCAACTTCGCACGCGCCCGCCCGGCTTCGCGGCTCACCCAGCCTCGCTCGATGCCGATCGGGATCGCGCTGAGTTGGAACCCCACGCCCGCGATACTCACCACCGGTGAACTCGAGCGATCCTGCGTCATCCCCGTCGTCGGCGACGCCTCGTTCCAGAGGTACAAAAACGCACCGCGCTGCACTTCTTCGAGCAACGCTTCATCCTCGGCGGAAAACAAAAAGGGCGGCCTCGAAGTGCCCGGGGGCGAATCGATCACGACGCCCGCACCGACCCGCGCAGGGGCTGAAACCGGGGCCGACGCTGATGCCGGCACGGCCG
>JBGSIF010000256.1:0-12610 GCA_041742635.1 Phycisphaerales bacterium | reverse complement strand
CGATCGGTGTATCGATCGCGATTCTCCGCTCGCAAATGCTACGGTTGGCTCGAAATCACGCTCTGGCTGGAAACTCGGCTTCTTCAACGGGCTGCTAGCGTCCGACGATCAGACTCCAGGTCTTCAATCGTGTAGTTCAGGGCAACTTTCCGTTCCGCCAACCAACTATTCACCGCCCACCGATCCGACAAATTGAGAAACTGCCCTACCTCGGCAGCACTGAACCGCCCAGAGCGATACCCCTCGATCACCAGAGACTCAAATGCAGCCCGATCGATATTCCTGCCCCACGCGGCGAGAAATGCCGCTTCCTGTTCAATCGGTATTTCGATGTGGATGGTCATGCGGTTCGGTCTTCACGTAAGATATGCCCTAGATCCCCGCGACATCCGCCTCGCTCCCGCTCGTACTCAGTTGTTCGTACCGCCGAAGGTACTGGATCACCGTTGTCACCACCGTCGCGTGTGACCATGTCAGCGGACTCACCGACACCGGATCACCCGAGAACGGATTGAACTGCTCGGCGAGTACCCCGCTGGGCCTCGCCCGGCTCACCGTCCACTCCAGCAGCCCCACCGCCTCCTTCAAATCCTCCGCCGTCCGCGCCCGCGCGATGATGTGCTGCGCGTGCCACAGCGTGCAGATCACCCAGGGATTCCCCGCCACCTCGTTTACACGCACACGCTCGACCTGATGAAAGTAATCGTTCTCGTACCGTGCGCATCCGCCCACCGGCGTGTTGACCCACAGCCGCTCCCGTAGCGACTTCATCTCCGCCATCACCATCGGGTTCCCTGCTCGGAACGCCCCGAAGGCGAACAGCGCGTAGTTCGCCGAGTCCCGCGTCATGTCCAGCAAATACTCGTGCGGCTTCATCGCCCCCTTCCCAATCGGATCGATCCCCGTCGATCCCGCACCGTTCGCTGCTCCACTATCGATCGGTGTCGCCATCCGAGCAAAGCGGCTCTGCGCCGGGTTCCACAGATACTCCAGAACCGCCGCCTTCATCCGCTCCGCGCCCGCTTCGTATGTCGCCGCCCGATCCACATCACCAAAGTCCCGCGCGAACTTGGCCGCCGCCACGAGCGCGCCGATCGTCGCCGCGACCGTGAAGGTGTGTACCCCACGCCGCTCCTCCCACAAGTCCCACGACGGCTTGGGCAGCCCGTTGTGGTCCCGGTGCTCGAGCAACCACGCCGCCGGCTGCATCACCAGCGCGTTGTACAACGGCTTGATGAACTCCACATCCCGGAACGTCTCAAAGTGTTCCCGCAGCGCCCACAGCACGAGCGCGGTTTCGTCTTGCTGGATCGGCAGCACCGTCCGCCCGCCCAGCGTCCACGGGTGCCAACTCGACGCCAGGTTCCCCGCCGGCGTGTACTTGTGCAAAAAATACCCGTTGCGCTGGATCACCTTCGCCGCATATCGGAAGAAACCGCGCGACAACTCGCTCTGCCCCGCGAGGATCAGTGCGTGCGCCACCAGCGCGCCGTCCCGAGGCCAGCAATACGCGTAATGATCGCCGGCGTAGTGCGCCACATCGCTGTCCGTCGCCGCCAGGATCGCCCCGCGATTATCCACTTGCGTCCGCAGGATCAACTGGCTCCGCATGTACAGATCCCGCACCGTCTCCGGCAGCGGCGACGTATCAATCGGCTCTTTCGACGCCCACAGATTCCAGTACGCCCGCGTGCGCGCCAGCATCGTCTCCGGCCCCTTGTCCCACACCGCCCGGTTCAGTTGCCGCACGCCGTCGTATGTTCGCCCACACGCCAACCACTGATACACCACCCCCTCCGACTTCGGCGCGAGTTTCACATCGCAGCCGACCGTCGCATCCACCGATCCCTGACTGATCGCATTCCGCCCCAGCACGCCGTCTTCCGCGTCACGCCACGTCCCCTCGGCCCCGCCCACACGCTTTGTCCCGATCGACCATTGCGATACCCCCGCTTTCCCTTCGCACGCCCCGTTGCACAGGAAATATGAATCTTCTTTATACAGCACCACCCCGCCAGTATCCGGGTCATAGTTCGCCGTATCACCCACTGGCGACTCGTTGATCGACAGATCGATGTGAAAAAACACCCGCACGTCCCGCGCCTTCCCCATCAAATCTCGCACCAACACCCGCCGTAAAAACACCGGCTCATGGAAGTCCACGGCATCATTGCACACGACTTCCAGCCCCAGTTTTTCGTGCCGCAGATGTACCTCGGTCACCAGCGTCCCCGGCAAGTACTTCAACTGCCGTGTCCACCCATCCTCGTGTACCCACGCGAACTCTCCGTCCGCCCAGACGCCCAGCCGCTGCACATGCCCCCCGGTGTGGTTGAAGCGCCCAACCATCGGGTAATACACATCGCGCACGCGGTACAACTCGTCGAAGTTGACGAGCAAATCGCCATTTCCTACAGGGATATCACGAGGCACTCGCTCTCCTCTTTCTCGTCTCTCACGCCGGATCGGGCTTCCAATCCGCTCGACACGATCGCTGGCTTGAACCCTGTCCAACCGACGTTCAACGTCGACCCCGACGGCTTCGTCGAGGCATCGCCCAACCGTAGGCCGCAACGCCCCCCGCGTAACCACCTATCGGCCAGATCCTCCCTTTCCACCCCGCCAATCATCCCAGGTTGACTCCACCCATTCATTCGCACGCCGCCGCACCGATTCTTCGGCACTTCTTGCGCGTGTCGTTTGTTCACTGTGCAGACGTGGGCACCATGCGCCGATACACTTCCTGCGTTTCCATCGACTTCCTCCATCGGGATCCTTTCGACCCGGTGCTTGTGTCCTTACTAGTTCCCTCGCGGACTCCCGAGTACCCCTATGGCAAAATCCCCCCGTGACGGCTTCGACCAATCCGCTGGAAACGCCGCCAACTCCGGCTTCAAGGGACGCAAGGTCACTACTTGCTCCTTCTGCGGCAAGACCAGCCGCGATGTCGGCCCCATGGTCGAAGGCCCCAACGACGTCTACATCTGCTCCAACTGCACCGACCTGTGCCAGAACATCTTCAAACAAGAACGCCGCCGCGTCTCCGCGCCGGGACAGATGTTCAAGGAAGTCCCCTCACCACGCTTCCTCAAAGAGTTCCTTGATCAGTACGTGATCGGGCAGGATCAGGCCAAACGGTCTCTTTCCGTCGCGGTCCACAATCACTACAAACGCCTCCTCCACATCGAAAAAGAAACCACCGACGTTGAACTCGATAAGTCCAACGTTCTGCTCCTCGGCCCCACCGGCTGCGGGAAGACCCTCCTCGCACGCTCACTCGCCCGCGTCCTCAACGTCCCCTTCGCCATCGGCGACGCCACCACCCTCACCGAAGCCGGCTACGTCGGCGAGGACGTCGAGAACCTCCTGCTCAAACTCCTCCAGGCCGCCGACTTCGACGTCGAGGCCGCCCAGCGTGGCATCATCTACATCGACGAAGTCGATAAAATCGGCAAGACCAACCACAACGTCTCCATTACCCGCGACGTCTCCGGCGAGGGCGTTCAGCAATCCCTCCTCAAGATGCTCGAAGGCACCGTCAGTAACGTCCCGCCCCAGGGCGGCCGCAAGCACCCCGAACAACAGTACATCCAACTCGACACCACGCACATCCTCTTCATCTGCGGCGGCACCTTCGTCGGGCTCGAAGACATCATCCGTCGCCGCATCGGCAAGAAACGCATCGGCTTCAGCGAACTCACCGCCCGCGACGACCGCACCGTCGAGCAGGAACGCGAGATCCTCCTCTCGCAGGTCACGGTCGAGGACGTGCTCGAGTTCGGCATGATCCCCGAACTCATCGGCCGCCTCCCCGTCATCACCCCGCTCATGCCGCTCTCGCTCGAAGCACTCGTCAATATCCTCACCGAGCCGAAGAACGCCCTGGTCCGTCAGTACCAGCACATGTTCTCGCTCGAAGGTGCCAAACTCACCTTCACCGAGTCCGCCCTCCGCGCCATCGCGGCCAAGGCTCTTAAACGCGCCACCGGTGCCCGCGCCCTCCGCGCGGTCATGGAAGAAGTCATGATCAACCTCATGTACGAACTCCCCGACCAGAAAGGCTCGAACGCCGAGTACCTCATCGACGAGCCGCACGTACTCAACAAGGCTCTCCACCTCGCCGACCTCCGCGTCCGACGTAAAGAATCCGCCTGAGCCAGCGACTTCGACGCGCTACACCCGCTTCGTTCTATTTTCGACTTGGCAGTTCGTACCGGAACATCGCCAGCGTCGGGATCGGCGGGTGTCGCATGCGCAGCCGATACCCATGAAAGTCATGCGGCCCGTGCCCCATCCTTCTGATCGCGTACTCCACCATCTCCGAATATCGCGGCACCTCGCTCGTGCTCGCACTCGTCGGCGTCTCCCCAAGATCAATCCGTTCCTCCGACACCGACAACAGCCCCGCGGTTGGTCCATCGAACGGAAACGTCGGCCCGCCGGGCAAGTCGCTATACATCACAACCGCGGGCGGCGTGTCGATCGCAAATCTCAGCGAGCGATGCACATACAAATCATGATACCACATCTCCGCCGGCGTACTCAGCCGAACGATGTTCTCGCCTATCTCGTCCCCCTCGCTTCGGTACCGACTCACCTCGGCTCGTGCTATCCAGCCCAATATGCAGTTCGCCGCCGCCGTGTTCCCCACCGCTCCAGGCTCGATCTCGAACCTCGTCAGCCGCGCCGACGGCTGGTACACCGCTCGAATCGACTGCATCGGACGCGAGCAGAACTCCGCTAGCACCGGTGGCGACTCCACTCCGACTCCCTCATCCATCGGAACAATGTTCGGCGACGGCTGCGGTCTGCCATCCGTCAAGTATGTCCCGCGCCTCGATACCGTCCACGATACATCCGGCCGCAACCTTCGAAAATCAAGAAACCCACACACCACCCCGATATCCAACTTCTCTGGGTCCGCCTCGTTCGGTGCCAGAAAGTGGGTGCTCATGTGCACACGCGCCTGCACTCCCCATATCGCACTCGCGCCTTGATACAACTGCTTTCTCGCCGCTTCCCCACGCCGACGCGACAACTCACTCGACGCACTCCCCAGCATGATCTCAAAGGTCTCCCGGTCCCCCGAGTGCATTACCACCATCGCTTCGAACCGCTCCATCGCTTCCAGCACCCTGGACCCCAACGACTCCCCGGCCCCACCCTTCACCATCGCATCCACCAAGTTACGAACGCTGCTCCTTCCAGGCAGGTGCGACGCCGCCGCCACCATGTCATCATCGCATATGAACCGGGCGATCTTCCATGTCAGTGTTTTGTCCAGTCCGAACTGACGTGACATCTCCTGCGGCTGCCTCGGGTTCGCACCCACCGCTTCAACCAAAAGTGCCAACGCACGCCGAACATCGTTCATCGCGCCCTTGGCTTCGCTCAAAAAGCTATTTTCAGGCCTTCGTTCTGTCTTTGTAGTACTCACAACATACATCATACCTCATATTCACGACTTTGTCTCATTATCGAGTTTTCTAAATAGAAAGTGCATTAATGCTTGACGCCTCTCTCACATCGTGTAGAGTCTACTTCTCAGCCCTTATCGGAAGGTGTTGAAGCACGGCATGTCAGGTTTTTGTCAGGAGATGCGCCATGAATCTGCGTTGGATGGGTATTGGTTGTATCGCGCTCGTCGCGCTTTCCGGTTCGGCTTCGGCCCAACCCCGTATCGTCACGGTCAACCCGAACGGGGGCACCGCCGTCAACAACACTGGAACGATCGTCTACGGTTCGGCCACACGATTCGACATCGGCTCGGGGTCCATGACCGTCACCCCCCTCCCCGGCTCGTCCATTTCCACGACCGTCGCCTCCGATGACGGGCTTTTCGCTGCCGGCACCGTCGGCGGTGCCGCTTCACGCTACAGCCTCGCTTCGGGTACTTGGACCACTCTCCCCTTTGCCGCTCCCCTGACGGCTCTCAGCAACGTCCGCGACATCTCCTCCACCGGTCAGTTCATCGTCGGGCAGGCCAGCGCCACCGGCGGATTCTCCGGCTGGGTGTGGAACGCCGCTTCCAATACTTCTCGCCGTTTGCTCGGTAACACCACCACCGCGCGCGCCATGGCCGTCAGCCAGGACGGCTCCGTCATCGTCGGCGGCGAAAGCCCCAACGTCGCCGGCACGACCAGCGGCGGCCGCCCCGGTGTCTGGCGATTCAACGCCGACACCGATTCCTACGACTGGTCTTACCTCCCCGATGGACCTATCGATGGCAACGGTGCCACCGCCTACCGCACCGTCGACAACTTCCACATCAACGACGACGGCAACATCATCATCGGCACTTCCTTCCTCTTCGATGCCAATACCAACATCGCCAACCCCTGGCTGACTCGCTGGGTCTGGAACCCCGGCACTCAGACTTGGGACCGCTTCAACCTCTACAACATGAACACCACCACCTCGATTTCTTCCTGGTGGACACCGCTTCAGGATTGCCCCATCCCCCCGCAGTTCATCCCCACCGGCATGACCGACGACGGTAACACCATCATCGGCCAACTCGTCTATAGCACCTGCGGCAGTTTCTATCGCGCCGGCTTCCTCTTTATCAACGAGAACATGGAAGACCTCAGCGATTTCCTTGTCGAACAAGGGGTCGATCTGGCTACGGCGGGTTACGGCACCTTCTTCGCCGGTGGCATCGGCGGTTCCCACCTCGGTGCCGCCCTCGACATCTCCGATGACGGCTTGAACATCTCAGGCCAGCCCATCCTCGACCCGGACGCACCGGGCGGTTGGCTCATCCAACTCAACGCCGGCGGCTCGCCCTGCATCTCCGCTGTTGTCGCTACCAACCCGACACCCTCTGTACTCTACAGTGCCTGCACCAGCAGCATCATCCTCAACGCCAGCGGGGCTGGCACGCCTCCCTTCTCCATCCAGTGGCAAAAAGATGGAGGCTCCGTCCTCGCCAGCGGCCCCACCGGCAACGGCTCCACCTACCAGATCCTTGCGAACGGCGCTCAACTTCGCATCAACGGCCCCCTCGCCCTGGCCGACGCTGGAAACTACACCGCGACCGTCGTCAACGCCTGCGGCATGGCCACCTCCACACCCGCCGTCGTTGCCGTCGAGCCGGCCTTCGCCATTGCACCCAACAACGATAACTGCTCCGGTGCCGACCTCAACATCGTCACCACCGGCACGAACGTGCTGGGTGCTGGCGCGACGCCCTGCTCCGCTTGGGAGAATGATCCCGCCATCCCGTTCTGCTCCGGCAACATCGTCAAGGCAGACCGCTGGTATCGCTTCGACGCCCCGGCGTCCGCCGACTACCGATTCGAGACCTGCGGCGCGAACTACGACACCATTCTCTCCATCTACGACGTCTGCGACGGTGTCGAACTCGCCTGCAACAACGACCGTGATTCGGGCTCCATCGCTGGTTGCGCCGCGCAGCGCAGCCGTATCGATCGCATCGCACTCACCGCCGGCACTTCCTACTACATCCGCATCGGTGCGCCCCTCTCGGCCTTCCTCAGCAACACCAACCTGATGAATCTTTCGATCATCGCTGCTCCCTCACGCGCCCCGAATGACGATTGTTCCAACGCCATACCCGCCATTATCGGCGCCAATCCCATCAACACCGACGAAGCCACCTCCGACGGCGGCGCGAGCTGCTCTCCCCCTGGTCTCTTCCGCGATGTCTGGTTCACCTACTCCCCCACTGCCCCCGGCTTCCTCCGCGCCGCTACTTGCCCGGGCACCACTTGGAACACCGTCTTGACCGTCTTCGACGGCTGCTTCGGCAATGAACTCGCTTGCAACGACAACGCAAATGTCTCGGGCTGCTTCAACCAGAGCATCATCGAAGACCTCCGTGTCACTACCGGTTCCACCTACTACATCCGCGTCGGCGGCAACTCCGCTACCGCCTTCGGCACCGGCGTGCTCACGCTCGGCTTCTTCTGCATCGCCGACTACAACCGCGACGGTATCGACAACTCACAGGACTTCTTCGACTTCATCATCGACTTCTTCGCCGGCGATGCCGACTTCAACGTCGATGGAACCACTAACAGCCAGGACTTCTTCGACTTCACGACCGCCTTCTTCGCAGGCTGCTAAACCCCCGCCTCCCCTTGCCAATCTTTGATTCCCTCCAACGGCACATGCCCCTGGCGTGTGCCGTTTTTTTTTCATCCGTACGCTGCCGTGTCTCCGCTCGCAGCGAATGATCCTCCGCATCAATCATGGCACAACTCATCCTCCGACGACTGTTGCTCCTGCCCGTGATCGTGCTGATCATCTACACGATCACGCTCTCGCTCGCTTGGGCGATCCCGGGCAACCCCCTCGAAAAAGACGGCCGCCGCCCCAAGCCCGAGATCCAGCAGGCCATGCTGCGCCAGTACAACCTCGATAGTTTCCCACGCTTCTACGTGTCGTACTTGTACAACGCCACGGGCGCGCGATGGGCCACGGAACGGCTTTCGCCCACGAGTCCATCGCCTTTTCCCTCACACACCACGACCGACGGGGACCGTCGGAGCACCCAGACGAAGACCGACGTCGACCGCCGGACCACCCACACCACTCCCGACTCCCCGTTGACCTCTTCACACCCCACACCCCACACCCCATCCCCCTCCCATCGCATCTTCGACCTCGGCCCCTCACTCAAACAAGAAAACTGGCGCGTCAACGAGATCATCGCCGCCTCCCTCCCCGTCTCCATCACGCTGGGTGCGACCGCGATCCTTATTGCCCTCTTCATCGGGCTGAGTGCAGGCATTGTCGGTGCCCTTCGCCCCAACTCACTCGCCGACATCGGCACACTCGTCGTCGCCCTCATCGGCATCAGCCAGCCGACCTTCGTCATCGGCACCGTCCTGCTCATCACCTTCTGTGTGTGGTTCCCCATCTTCCCCGTCGGCGAGTGGCGCCCCGGCGGCGGCCCCGGCGCGATCCTCCCCGCGCTTACCCTCAGCCTCCCCTTCGCCGCCTACATCGCCCGCCTCACCCGCATGGGCATGATCGACGTCCTCGGGTCGGACTACATCCGCACCGCCCGCGCCAAGGGACTCCCCGAATCCAAGGTCATCCTCAAACACGCGCTCAAAAACGCCTTCCTCCCCGTCCTCAGTTACCTCGGCCCCGCGTGCGCGCTGGCTATGACTGGATCGTTCGTTGTCGAGCGCGTCTTCAATGTCCCCGGGATCGGACAGCACTTTGTTAACGCCGTGCTCAACAAAGACCTCTTCGTCATCATCGGCGTCGTGCTCGTCTTCTCGACGTTGCTGATCCTGTTCAACTTGGCCGTGGATGTGCTGTATCGATGGATCGATCCACGGATCAGCCTGTAGTGCAAGTTTCTCAACTTGCACGGACTCCGGCATTTCATGGCACCTGTCAACAATCGGTTGGACCGGCGGTGATGTTCTGCCAAGATCTCGACCGCGTCGTATCACCTTGCACGACAAGGAACGAATCATCGCGCCCATTCGTGAGCCGCAAACACGCCGCGTAGAGTGCTCCATCCCGTGAGCATCCGACCTCGCTCACCATCCCGCCGCCTCAACTCGCCAAACGCCCAAAGATCGTCACCCCAGCGTCTTTGGCCGCACGGATCAACGCCGCATCCAGCGTCGCCAGCGGCACGCTCTTTCTCTCCGCCAGTTCGAGGTACGCCGAGTCGTAGACCGTGAGCGAGTGCCGGCGTGCGAGTTCGAGCACCATCGCCTCGCGCGGGGATTCATCCACAACGAACGGCAGCAACGCCAGGTCCGACACAAACGCGCTCGTCTGCGCCGGCGTCAGTCGCTTACGCCGCTCGCCCATCAACAACGCATTTCGTATCTCGAACCAGAAAAGCGTGGGCACGATCGCCTCATCCGCGCCGATCGCCGCGAGCACCGCCTCGGCGTACGCCGCCTCCTCGTCATCGAACGCTTGCCCTAAAATCGCCGACACGTCGGGAACGATTGCCATCAGAACCTATGCCCTTCGTGTTTGAGCGACAGAAACTCCTCGCGCCCCAAGCCGCTCAGCGCGCCGCGGAACGTGCTCAATCGCCTCAGCGATTCGCCGATCGTCTTCGGGTCGCGCGGCGAATCCGGCGGGACGATCTTCCCGACCGCCCGTCCGTGCTTGGTGATCTGAAACGTCTCACCGCGAGCCGCTCGGTCCAGCAGTTCGCTCAGGCGTGTCTTGGCGTCGAAGGCTCCGATGGTTTCCATATCATGCTTCCAACTGGTTGACAACTAGTTTATACTATCGACCGCACCAGTCAAGTTCTGCATCATTCGAAAGAACCTGTCAATACCCGATAATCCCCCCATTTCGTCGATTATTGAACAAATCAGGTCATTGGAAGATCAAAGAACACAGTCACTTCGTGGAACCAGATCGCCGATAGACTAGTATATACTAACGTCGATTTTTAGTAGATCCTCACCATGAACCGCCCGGTTCGCCATACGACGCTCATCACCTCGCCGAACCCGGCGAAGATGTCGCCGCTCGAAGGCGCGATCATGGATGCGTGCAACCAGATGCACGAAGCCATTGCGGCCGATAACCACGCGGGTATTGCCAATACTAACAAAATACTTTCGGATTTGCTGGACCGTTATGAAGCGTCCGGGGCCGAAGACCATCCACAACCCAAATGGGCGGTGCCGCACCATCGGGCCTTGGCGATGAGCGCGACGGGAGATCTGCACCAATCTATCCTCTATGAAGAGGTCGCGTTGGAACACGCCGTAACGCCCGCGCAACATGAGATCAGTCTTGGGAATCTCGCCGAACGATCGATGCGGGTAGGACGTATAGAAGATGCTATCGAGTACTTTTTTCAGGCCCGGGATGTGGCACCCAAGAGTGTACCGATCCTGCTCACGGGCGCACAGGCACTGTTTATGGGTGGGTTCAAGAACGAGTCGGATGGAATCTTCAAAGCCCTGCTCGGAATGACTGAGCAGTTGAATCCCGGGACCGAACTGGCTGCGTATCTGGATTACGAAACCCGGCTGCAAGTGATGCGACGAGAGTTGCCCTCGCTTGAATCGATGTTGAAAAAGTGGGAAGCGATGAAGGGTGGGTAAGAAGGGCTGGGAGAATGGGTGGAACCGCTCTCCAGAGCGGTTAGTCGGGGGGGGGAACGGCGGGCGGGGTTGGAGGTGTGCTGTGCGGATCGATGCGATGAAGAAGATGGGTGCGGCGAACTCGACCACTGACTCGGCGACCACCCGATCTGAGGAAGCAATCGGGACGGAAACAAATACCGACGGGGACCGTCGGACCACCCCAGATGCACATCCATACACCGAAACCGAAGCCGCGGCGTTCTGGCCGTTGTATGCGAAAGTATCTATGCCCGCGATCGAGCGGGCCTGCCGCGGCGCGGCCCGGTCGCTGACCGACAACGCCATGAGCGCGGAAGACATGCAGGCGTGGGTGGACGACCGGATGATGCGCATGATGCGCGAGGGGAAGTGGCCGGTGTTCCACGATCATCCTTCGCCCGCGGACGCCGCGCAGCGCACGGCGGAGAAGGCCAAGTTGCTGGCTCGCTGGGCGTACATCGCGCTGTCGCGCAAGACCTTCCGTGAGAAGGCGCGCCAGACGGCGCACCTGAAAGACATGAGCCGCACCGAACGACTGGCAAGCGTATCGCGCACCGATGCGTCGATCGAACAGATGGAAGAAGTCAATGATTCGCTGGATCGACTGCGAAAGTCGATCAGCGTGAAGACCCGGCTTGCGGTGGCGGCGTCGTGGCCCGAAGCCGACGAACGCCGACGCGTGATGATGGAACTGGGCGTGAGCGGCGAGGACGCCGAGGCGATGATGCAGCGCGTGGAGGACGGCGAAGTGAAAGCGAACACACTCGACCAGATGCGCTCCCGCAGCCGGCGCGAGATCCGCGGAATCCTCGGCAACGGACTCGGGATGGTCGTGCTGATCGTGGGCGTGCTGGTCGCACTCATGTCGTCGGCGTCGCCGGTGATGGCGGGCGAGCAGACCGGCGGCCGCCCCGGCAAGAAGCCTTCGCTTGACGCGGGCGCGGCGATGGTTGACCAAGCCATGCGCGGCGAGCAAACGGGCGGGCGGCCCGGCTAATCTCGGCGAACATACCATCGGTCATGCGATCATGGAAGGCGATGTGCGAGACGATTCACTTGACCGTGCTCGGGCTGTGGCTCGGCTCGCTTGTGATGACCGGGGCGGCGGCGGCGGTCCTGTTCCCGACAATGAAGCAGATGTCGCCGACCCTCGGCCAATACGCCGCGTACACCGGAGAACACTGGCGAATCGCGGCGGGGAAACCCGCGTCGATGCTCTTTGATATCTGCGACGGGCTGCAACTCATCTGCGGCATGGTCGCCTGCGTGTCGCTGCTGACGCTGATGTTCTTCGTACGCGTTCGCGTGCGCCGGCCCGTGATGATGATCCGCATCGGGTCGCTCGGGCTGGCAATGACGGCGCTGGGGTATCAGTTGTTCTTTCTCTCGCCGGGGATGCGGACGAACCTGGTGGCGTTCTGGATCGCGGCGGAAGCCGGGAAGAATGAACTCGCGGAAAAGTTTCGGGCGGCCTTCGACGCCGCGCATCCGACGGCGTCGGCCGCGCTCTCGACCAGCGCGGC
>JBGSIF010000255.1:0-23120 GCA_041742635.1 Phycisphaerales bacterium | reverse complement strand
GTGGGCCGGGGCGAGGACAAGGCGAGGCCGGGGGAGCGGGAGGCGCGGGGGGGCAGCGCACGAATGAAGATGGCTTCGCCGGCCCGGGGGGCGAGGACGGATCAGTGGGCGGCGTGGGGATGAACGCCGGTGGTGGAGGGCGTGCGGTGGTGGAGGCGATCCTGGCGATCGAGGGGATGGACCCCGAGAAGTTTGCGAGCGCGAAGAAGTTCGAGGAACTGACGTCGATCGATCCGCAGCCGAGGCTGACGCTGGAGTATCCGGGGTGCCCGGTGTCGTGCCGATTGATCGACCTGTTTTGTCCGATCGGGCGTGGGCAACGGGGGCTGATCGTGTCGCCGCCGAAGGCGGGGAAGACGACACTGCTCAAGGACATCGCGGGAGCGATCTTGAGGAACTATCCGGAGATGGAACTGGTGGTGCTGCTGATCGACGAGCGGCCGGAGGAAGTGACCGACTTCCGTCGCTCGTTTGCGGAGTATACGAATCAAGGAGAGCAGCGGTGCCGGGTGGTGGGATCGAGCAACGACCACGACACGGAGAAGCACATTGCGATAGCGATGGTGACGCTTGAGAGGTGCAAACGGCTGGTGGAAGCGGGCAAGCATGTGGTGGTGATGCTGGATTCGCTGACACGGATGGGGCGAGCGTTCAACCGTTCGCGGAAGCACGCATCGAGCGGGCGCACGATGACGGGGGGCATCGATTCGCGCGCGCTGGAAGTGCCCAAGCAGATCTTCGGGGCGGCACGGAACACGGAAGAGGCGGGGTCGCTGACGATCATCGCGTCGTGCCTGGTAGACACGGGGTCTCAGGGGGATCAGGTGATCTTCGAGGAGTTCAAGGGGACGGGGAATATGGAGTTGATCCTGGACCGGAAGATCAGCGAGCGGCGGTTGTTCCCGGCGATCAACCTTGCGGCGAGCGGAACGCGCAAGGAAAATCTGCTGATGAACGAGCAGGAACTTAAGACGATGACGGCGCTCAGGCGGCGGCTGATGACGATGCCGCCGCATGTGCAAGTGGAGCAGTTGCTGGCCGCGCTGGTGAGGTATAAGACGAATGCGGAACTGGTGGGGAGCGCGGGGTGAGGGGGGAAGGGATGAGGGATTACGGATGAGGGGTGAGGGAGTTGGGGCTGGCTTCGTAGAACTCGATTGGGAGGCCGTCGGGGTCGGGGAAGAAGGTGAAGCGTTGGCCAGTCTCATCGTCGAGGCGGATCGGCTCGACGACGATCCCAGCCGCTTGGAGGCGGAGTACCTCGGCATCGAGGTCGCTGACGGCGAGGGCGAGGTGGCGTAGACCGCGAGCCTCGGGGTAACTGGGGCGCGGGGGGGCGGCGGGGAAGGAAAAAAGTTCGATCTGGGGGCTGGGTGTGGGGGATAGGGAGTGGGGAGTGGGCAGCAGCAAGTCGCACTTGTAGGAATCGCGGTCGGCGCGGTAGGTTTCGCGCAGGAAGCGACAACCGAGGATGTCGGTGTAGAAGCGGCGCGAGGCGTGGTAGTCCGAACAGATGATGGCGATGTGATGGAGGCCGAGGATGGGCATGTTGAACCTACGCGTGGGTCTCTCACGCAGGTAGAAGGCCGGGGGAGGAAAGAGACACCCAGGGAGCGCGACGGGTTGCTCCAGCGATTTCGCGCAACGACGGCGTGTCAACGTCGGGACAATGCGTCGGGAGTTATCCGCCGCTTTGACGGCCTTCGATGGCGCAGATGAGGCACCCGCCGGCGAGGATCAGGAGGTCGTCGAGTTCGGGGTCGTCCTTCTCAACAGCGACGCTGAGGCGGTAGACGAAGATGTTGAAGTGCTGTCGGTAGCGAGCGACGACGGTGCCGTCCATTTTTTTCAGGACGAACTTCTGGGGGGAGAGGAATGAGATCAGGTCGATGTAGCGGCGTGCGAAGGCGAGGAAGCCGCCCTCTTCGACCATCTCGGCGATTTGTGTGCCGGCGGCGTTGACAACGAGCCAGTGATCGCGGAAGAAGGTGGAGCGAAGGCCTTTGCGGCGGAAGGTACCGAGGACGCCGGAACCTGCGGAGCCACCGGCGGAGACGTCGTAGTTGGCACCGAAGTCGATCATGCTGCGCGCCTTGATGGCGACGAGTTCGGAGGAGCAAGATTCGTCGGTGAAGATACGGATATCTTCTTTGAGTTTGAAGGCTTTTTGCTTGCAGTAACCGACGAGGCCGCCTTGGGGGTCGTAGATGTGGAACGCGGCACCGAAGATTTTGAGGACTTTGCGGCGGATGGTGTAGGACTCGCCGGGCTGGATGTTGAACGCCATGGAAGATACTCCTTGTGCCACTCGGGAAAGATGATACCGGATTGGAAGGGGGCGAGCGGGGCACTAAGAACGGGCGTGGCGTGCCCAGCGTTCGAGAACGGCGCGAAGGTCCGGGCCGGGGGAATCGGAGGCGGCGGGACCGAAGTACTGGCGTTCGAGGGAGGCGATGTCTGAGCCGATGCTGGCGTGCTGGGCGGCGTCGGAAGCGATCGCGGGCTGTGCCTGGAGCCGACGCAGGGTGGTGATGACGCTGAGGGGTGTGTAGCGGCCGGGGAGGTGGAAAGAATCGACGTCGGCAACGACGGGGTTCTTGCGGAAGAGGAGAGCGGCGGCACCAAGGGCTGCAAGGAGGAGGGCGATGACGCCGACGATGATGGTGCGGAGATTCCAGAAGGGCGGATTGACGGCGACAGTGGCAGTCGTGACGTCGACAATGTCCATGTCGCTGAAGCGTCGGGAGATGAGTTTGACCTCGCCCTGGCCGATCCCGGCACCGAGGGCGGGGAGGGTGAAGGCGTCGCCGACGGCACCGCCGGTGGGGGTGTAGGTGATAAGCCAGGTGCGCTCGGTCTTCATGCGGTAGAAGCCTTGCTCGTCGGCGGTGGCGTATTCCTTTTCTTCGTTTTTAGCGGCGTTTCGGTAGGCGAAGAAGGACTGGTTCCAGTCGCCGTCTTCTTGGAGGACGGCGACGGGGCGAGCCTCGACGCCGGTGTCTTTGACTTCGTAGCCGGTAAGGGCGGACTTGTATCCTGGGAGGAGGGTGTCGAGTTCGGGGACGGTGCCGTCGGCGCGGGCGTGGACTTCGAGGAGGATGGTTTGTTTTTGTTTATCGGAGCGCATGCCGCGGAGGTCGAGGGTTTGGGTGACTTCGAGTTTTTTGAGAGGACGTCCAGTCTGGGCGACTTGTTTGGTGGTAGCCGCGGCGTCGATAGGGGGAGCATTGGAGACGATGGGAAGTGTGACGGGGCCGAGGTTGTCGTCGAAGTGCATGTCCATGGAGACCTGGGGGAGACGATCGACGCTGGGGTCTTTGGCGCGGAGGACCATATAGGCCATGGGTTTTTCCTGCCAGGCGTCGTCGCCGTTTTCGGTGATGGAGCGAGCGGGGGTGAGCGGCTCGAAGAAACCGATGGCATCGACCTCGAAGTGCTCGGAGAGAGAGGATTCGATGGCTTTACGGAAGAGGTCGCGGTAGTTCATGGGGCGCCAGTTGTTGCCGACGCGGGTGTAGATGTCGTTCTGGAGGTATTTGGAGAAGCCGCCGGTTTCGCGGTCAACGGAGTTGGAATAGCGGAGGGTGAGGGTGGCGCCGAAGCGTTCGCCGACAGCGACCTGGTCGGGGCCGTCGATGCTGAGGCGGAGTTTGATCTCGTCCTTGACGAGGTCCTGGTAGAGGTCGAGCAAGCGGCGGAGGGGGGCACCGGCGGGGTGCTCGCCGATGATGCGCATGGCGTGCCGGACGACGCGAGGCTTGACCTCCGGATCGAGCCGCGGGAGGTTGTCGGACATGGCGTGGGCAAAGAGGCTGACGTGGCGTGATGCGGCGTCGGAAGGCAAGGCGTCGATGGCTTTTCGGATCAGGTCGATCTGATCGTCTTGCGGGGAGCCTTCGACGAGGAGGTCTTCGCGGGTGAGGTAGTTGAGTTCGGTGGAACCAACAGCGGCGTTGAACCAGGCGAGGAAAACGGTAGGGTCTTCGCGCTGCTCGCCGGTGGTGACGACGGCGGCGTAACGCTCGGCGGTCTGGGCGAAGGCGGCGAAGGCCTCTTTGCGGTACTGGTTGTAGGCCTGGAAGTCCTGTTTTTTCTGGGCTTGTTTGTACTGGAGGCGGTCGTAGGTCAGCGCGGCTTTGGTGACGGCGAAACGCCAGGAGTCTTGTTTTTGATTCATAGCGCCTTCGACGAGTTCGATGGCGAGGGCGTAGCCGTTTTCGACGAGGGCGGAGATTTCCTGCGGGGTGCGCTTCATGCCAGCGGTCTGCTGGGCACGACGGTTCGACCAGTCGCCGGTGAGGCCGGTGCGCATCTGCTCGGCGAGAGAAGCGGCGGTTTCTGGGGAGAGACGGTCGAGGGGACCGAAGACTGCTTGGATGCCTTCGCGGGTAAAGACTTCGGTGTTGCCGTGGCAGGCTTTGAAGACGGCGGCGACGCTGGGGAGGCGGCGGGACTCGACGCCGATGGAATCGAGGACGTTCATGAGACGAGTGAGCCGGTCGAGGTTGCGGCGTTGGCGCCCGCGGGTGAGGGGAGCGGAAGGGACGCTATCGCGCCAGTAGAAGAAGTAGGGCATGTCGTCGTAGTTGGTAGCCTGGGGGCGCATCCGGCGTTCCCAGCGTTTGAGGAAGTCGTCGGCGAAATCGACGGCCTCGTCGGGGAAGGCCTTGACGGCTGAAGCGAGGTAATCGAGGGCGACGTCGGCCTCATCGACGCCCGTGGCGACGGCGACGGCGGTGCGGTAGGTGCGGGTGGCGACGCTGGGCTCGAGAACGGCGACCCATTTTTCGTCGGGGAGAGCGCGGAAGATGAGTTCGAGTTCGCGGGAGACGGCGCTCGCGCCGCCACCCCAACCCTGACGTGGGCGCTCGGATTCGATCAGAGCGGCTTCGGCCTCACCGATGAGGGAGGTGGTGAGCATTCGGAGGGGGATTTTGAGTTGACGGATATCGACGCCGGGCTGGGAGAGGAGAGTATCGACGGCCTCTTTCATGGTGAGGATGGTTTGGGCGCGTTTAGCGACGTCGAGGCCCTGGTTGCGGAGTCCGACGGCCTTGAGGGTGATGGCTTCGAGGGCGGCGGGGCCGAGGGTGTCGCTGGCGAAGACCTGCTTGAGCCAATCGGTGCCTTGGGCAGGGGGCATGTCGGGGAGGAGTTCGATCGCTGAGCGCATGGCATCCTGTCGCATCTTGGCGTCGGCCTCGGCGAGGAGGGTGATCTCGCGGAAGAGGTTCCAAGCGGTGCGGCGGTGCTGGTCGATTTCCTGGGGGGAGCCGCCCTTGGTGCCTGTGGCGAGGTCGCGGTGGTAAAGAGCGTGGTTGAGGATGACGCGGGCGTCGCGGCGGGCGCGGGCGTCGTCGAGGGAGGGGAAGTACGCGGCGGCTTCGTTTACAAGCCCGGCGGAAACGAGGAACTTGACGGTGCGTTCGCGTTTGCTCGCGTCGTCGGTGCCGAAGGCTTTGGTGCCGGCCTTGAGGCGGGTGAGCATCGGTGCGATGCTGTACTTGGTAGCGGAGGAGCGGAGCAACTGAGAGAAGACGTCGAACTGCCAATCGAGCAGTTCGCCCGGAGCGGCGTCGGCAAGGAGGAGGACTTCTTCGGGCAACAGGGCGGGGTCGGCGGGGATCGGCCCGCTCGGCCCCATTTGCGGCGGGGCGGGACGGTTGAGGGACTGAAGGATGTGGGCGTAGATGCCCGCGCCGTCGGACTTGGGAAGATCGGCGAGGAAGGCGGCGACGGTTTCCCATTCACCCGCCATGACGTGAAGGTGGAGCCATTTGGCGAGGCCGTCGAAGTTGGTTTTGGCGGGTTGAGGGGCGTCGCCGAAACCGAGTGCGGAGCGTGCGGCAAGGACGGCCTGCGGGGCGCGGGCGAAGTTCTGCATCTGCACGGCCTGGAGGAGGCTCAGGATCATCGGGGCGGCACCGGCATCGGCCGGGTCGGCGGGCTGGCCGGAGATCAACCGGTCCAGATCGACGCCCATGTCTTTGTAGTAAGCGCGGAGGGCATCCTTGGCGGAGTCGTCGGCGGCCTCGAACTCGGCTTTGGCGTCGTCGAGTTGAGCGGCGGAGAGGGGCGAGGCGGCGGCGGGGATGAGGGAGCCTGGGATTCCCATCATCGGGACCGCGCCGGGGAGCGGGGGTGCATCGGGATCGATGAACTCGATGCCTGCTTCGATGGGCTGGGCGGGGGTAATGGTGATAGTGCGCACGACCTGGGCGGCGGCCATGGGGACGCCTCCAAGCCCGGCGGCGGCAATCAGGCCCGCGAGGGAGAGACGTGTGAAACGTGCGGCGCCGGTGCAGGGTGTAGTCGGGCGAGTGGGCGGGTGAATCATGTTCGAGTTCCTCTACAACGGGGCGATGCGAAGGGCAAGGGAGGTGCGTGGAAACGAGGGCCGGAGCGGTAGACCCATCCAACCGGAAGGCGATGCGGCGGCCCCCCCAAAGCCCCACTGTTTACCGCTGGTGCATGATATCGTGGCTGGAATCAAGCGAACTTCATGCACACGACGCCGGCGACCATGAGGAGGAGGCCGATGGCTTTGCCGGTGGTGGCGGGTTTGACATCCAGCCCCATAAGTCCGAAATGGTCGATTATGGTGGCGGCGAGGAGTTGGCCGATCACGAGTGCGCTGACGTGGTAGGCACTGCCGATGCGGGGGAGGGCATAGACGGCGGCACAGACATAGACCGCGCCGCAGACACCGCCAAGCCACATCCACCAAGGACCGCCGCCGGCGTGTTCTCCGCCGGTGGTCAAGACAGCACGGCTGGGTAGGTGAGCGCGGGTGAGTATGGCCCAAAGCAGGAGCGTTGCGAGGAGACCGACGATGAAGTTGAGGATGCCGCCGTGGATGGCGTTGCCGGCGAGGGTGCTGAAGCGACGGTTCATGCCATGCTGGAAGGAAGTGAGGACGCCGGAGGTGAACACGAGAGCAAGAATCAAGAAGAAAGCGGGGCCTGCGGACGGGAGAGAGGCAGCGGCGAGGGGAAGCAGTGGCATGTGGGCCTCAACAATGGGTTTGGGGGATGGGGTTTGGGGGATGGGCAATCGGATGATCGCACGTAGGAACCGGAACACTTCATGTTGGGATCTTCAGACACGTCCGAACTTGCTCGGTATAGGGTTCGTTGTCGAAGACCGACACGGGACCGTCGGGCCACCCAATAACAATGCCCGCAGACACAGCGAGACCAAAGTATGGGAGGGAGAGCGTGTTTCCAGAACGAGGCAACGGCTAACGTGGAGTGTTTTTGGTGAGTTTGGCCATGACCTGTGCGGCCATGTCTTTGGCCGTGGCGATTTCCTCGACGGTGACTTGGTCGGCACCGACTTCCTGAGCCTGGATAGCGCGGCTGAGGAAGGAGGTGCGGGCAGCGATGTGAACCGAAGGGGCGATCGCGCGGATGGCGCGGCAGGCGCGAACGGTGGCGTCGTCGTCGGGGATGGTGAGCACGACGGCCTCGGCATCGTGGATACCAGCGGATTCGAGCACTTCCGGGTTGGCGACGTCGCCGAAGACGATGGAGCGGCCGAGGGTGCGCTGTCGGCGAACGGTGTCGGGGTTGAGTTCGATGACGACGAAGGGGATTTTGGAGGCGGCGAAGTGTTCGGCGAGATTGCGACCAACGACGCCGAAACCGGCAATGATGACGTGACGGCGAGGGAGCGTGGGGGAAGAGTCGGGGGCTGAGCGATCGGGGGAAGCGTTCGCCGCGTTGCTTGGGGAGACGGACGAGCGAACCGGAAGGGCGTGAGAGGCGTTGGGTGGAGCAGGGTTGGCGTGGCCGGCGGCGCGTGCGCGGAGGGCGCCGAGTGTTGGGACACGAACGAAGCGTTCTTTGAAGGAACGTCCCCAAGCGACCATGCCCGGGGTGACGATGAGGGAGAGGACAACGATGGCGACGATGACGCCGCTCTGTTCTTTGGAGAGCAGGCCGACATCGGCGGTAGCGTCGAGGATGACGAGGCTGAACTCGCCGGCTTGGCACAGGAAGAAACCGACGAGGACGGAGTTGGCGGCGGTGTTTCCGGTGAGCCAGGTGCCCAGGCCGTTGGTCAAGGCTTTGACGGCGAGGAGAATCGGTAGAGCGAGCGCGATGATCCACCAGTCATGGGCGATGGTGGAGAGGTCGAGGCGAAGCCCAACGGCGGTGAAGAAGACGGCCATGAAGAGGTCGCGCATGGGCGCGAGTTGGCCGGTGAGTTGATGACGGAAATCGGTGCCGGCGAGGAGAAAGCCGGCGAGGAACGCGCCGAGTTCGGGGCTGAAGCCGAGGTAGCCGGCACCTGCGGCGGCGGCGAGAGCGATCGCGGCGGAGAGTACGAGGAGGGTTTCGGCGGAGGTGTCCTTGGCGGCTTCGCGGAGGAGCCGAGGCATGATGATGCGGCCGATGAGGATCATGCCGGCGATGCCCGCGACGCCTTTAGCGGCGCCGATGACGAGGTTCATGGGGCGCGACAGTTCGGGCTGAGCGGCGGGTTCGACGATGAGGTCGCTGGTGGCGTGGGCACCGGCCCAAGCGGCAAGGAGGGGCAGGACCGCGAGCACGACGAGCGAGATGAGGTCCTGCGAGATGACGACGGCGACACAGACGCGCCCGTGGGAGAGGTGCGATTCACGGCGCTGCTGAAGGATTCGGAGGACGACGGCGGTGGAGGACATGGACATCGCCATGGCGGCGGCGAGGGCGGCGGGGGTGGACAGGCCCAAGACCATTGAGAGAGGCCAAAGCAGGAGGACCGAGGCGACGGTGGAGCCGACGCCGAGCGCGATGATTCGGACGGCTTCGAGTTTGAGTCCACTGATCTGGAGGTGCAGGCCGATGGTGAACATGAGCAGGAGGATGGCGACCTGCGAGACCGATTCGATGTTGTCGATGCTGGAGACGAGTTGCGCGGCGTCGGGACCGATGATCGCACCGGTGATGATGTAAGCCGGGATGGCGGCGAGGCGGAGTCGGCTGAGGAGCATGGCGACCAAAGCCGCGGCGGCGAGGATGGCCAAGAGGTCGATAACAAGTTCGTTGTTGGAAGCCGAAGCAAGAAGGAAGGGTGGGAACGGCATAGCGGTCGATCGTAACCCGGTCGGGGAGAGGGGCCGTCGAGAATAAAGAAAGTACGTGGAGATGTGACGGGGAACTCGGGTCGCGCGAAAATCGCGCGACCGACATGTGGCCTTGGAAGCGGGGCGAGGACTCAGATCGTGAGGGCGGGTGTCCGATAGAGGAGTATGCCGTCGGACTTAGCGGGAATTTTGGCTCTGGAAGTGCCGATCATCGTTCTGCTGGCCGAGCGGCAGATGCATGTGAGCGAGATCACCGCGCTGGTGCCGGGTGCGGTAATCGAACTGTCTAAGAGTGCGGACGATGAACTGGCGATTCATGTGAACAACAAACAGGTTGGATCGGGGACCGCCGTGAAAGTCGGAGAAAACTTTGGTATCCGCATCTCGTACATCGGTGATTTACACGAGCGGATCGGGGCGATGGGAGAGGAAACGGGGACGAGCGAGGATGCGGACGCGGCGGCGTTGGCGGAGCAGATGCTCGCCGGGCAGTTGTAGCGGAAGGGTGTAACGCGCGGGAACTGCGCGGGTACCTGAAATACGCGAACCAATGCGATTCACGATCAGGTAAAGATCGTTCGATAATGTGTGGAGAACACAGCGAACGTACCTACTTGAAGTGAACCGAACCCGAGACCAACTTCGCCGATTGCTGGAATGCACCGTCATCGGGGTCACGATGCCGGTGGGGTTCGTATTGGTGCTGAGCGTTGTCACACCGGGGCGGGTGCCGCCTGTTGAAGTGGTGGTGGCGGTCGGCACGGTGTTGTGCATCAGCGTGATGGTGATCGCGTGGCGGCTGAGAGACCGCAGACGAGAAGCGATCGGCACGACAGAACGAGCGGGCACGCGTGTGGTAGTGGTGACGGCGATGGTGTTCCTGATCGGAGCAAGCCTGAGCGTGGCCGCCGCGCGGATGGCACGGCATCAGGTGGTTCGTGATGGCGGGCGCTCGCTGGAGCGGGCGTCCACGACGCCGGTGAACGAGGTGGAAATATCGGATATATCGCCCATATCGATTACAACGATCGGGGTGCTGCTCAGCGCGATAGCGGCGGTATCCCACTGGAGTCTGTGGCATCGCCGGGCGAAGGAGCTGGGGAGATCTCAGCGGATGACGGCCGACCTGACATCGGCGAAAGAACACGCGGAGCAGATGACGCGCCTGCTGCGGGATCAATCGAACGCGGTCGAAATCGAACGAGAACGGCTCGAACTCGCGTTGTCAGGCACCGGGATCGGTTCGTGGGACTGGAATCCGCTAACAGGGCAGGCACAGTTCGATGATCGGTGGGCCGCGATCGTGGGGGAGGCGTGCGTGCGGCCGCACATCGACGAGTGGTCGTCGCGGGTTCATCCGGATGACCTGGCCGGTGCCCGCCGCGCGATGGAGGATCACTTCGCGGGCACAACCTCGGTGTATGAGTTCGAGCACCGGGTTCGTCACCGCGAAGGGGCATGGCGGTGGGTCGTGGATCGCGGGATCGTGGTATCGCGGGACAACGAAGGGCGCGCGACGCGGATCGTGGGGACGCGTGAAGACATCACGATGCGGAAACTGAGCGAACAGAATCTCGCACGAGAACGATCCCGGCTGGCGACGTTCATCGAACACGCGCCGGCGGCAGTGGCGATGTTTGATAACGAGATGCGGTACATAGCGGTGAGTAACAGGTGGAAAGCCGATTTCAAACTTGGGGGCGCGGAGGTGCTGGGGATTTCGTATTACGACGTGTTCCCAGAACTGCCTGTACGCTGGAAAGAAGCGCACGCGCGGTGTCTTGCGGGAGCGGTCGAACGGTGCGAAGACGACCCGTGGCGTCCGCCGGGGTGGCACTATGACCAGCACCTGAGGTGGGAAGTGCGTCCGTGGTATGAGCCGGACGGGCAGGTGGGGGGGCTGGTGATGTTCACGCAGGACATCTCGGATCAAGTCAGGGTCATGCGGGAACTGGAACGACGTGGAGCACAACTCGCGGAGAGCGAGAAGCGATTCCGGACGCTGGTTGAAGGCACCGAGGTGATCGTGTGGGAATATGACGCGGAGCGGAGTGCGTTTACGTATGTGTCGCCGCAGGCGTCACGGCTGGGGTATCCGCTGGAAGAATGGTTGACGCCGAAGTTCTGGGAAACGCACCTGCACGAAGCGGACCGTTCGGCGGCGCTTGCATTCTGCCGGAGCGAGATCGAGGCGAAAAGGCATCATCGATTCCAGTACCGGATGATCGCATCAGATGGTCGGGTCGTGTGGATCGATGACTTTGCGAGCGTGGAGGAATCCGCGCGATGCACTCCGCTGCTGCGCGGTGTGCTGGTGGACATCACGGAGCGGAAAACGGTCGAAGAAACGATGCATCAGGCGCGGGTGGCGGCGGACGCGGCGAATCATGCCAAGAGCGAGTTTCTGGCGAACATGAGCCACGAGATCCGCACGCCGTTGACGGCGATACTGGGGTACGCGGACCTGCTGCGGGACGATGGGGATATGAGCCGGGCACCGGCGAGGCGGGTGCAGACCATCGACACGATCCGCAATGCAGGGCATCACCTGCTCACGATCATCAATGACATTCTGGATATCTCGAAGATCGAAGCAGGACAGATGACGCTCGAACGGGTGGAGACACCGATCGTACGGATCATGACTGAAGTCGAAAGCCTGGTGCGGGCACGAGCGAACGAAAAGGGGATCGCTCTCTCGCTCCGGTTGATAACACCGCTGCCCGACCGGATCAGCAGTGATCCGACACGACTGCGGCAGATCCTGATGAACCTGGCGGGGAACGCGGTGAAGTTCACCAGCACCGGGCATGTGACGATCCGCGCCAAAGCGGAAGGGCCAAACGAGAACGGGCGACTGATCATCGAGGTCGAAGACACGGGGACGGGGATGTCGGCGGAACAGGCGGAGCGGCTGTTCAAGCCGTTCTCACAAGCCGACTCGACGGTCACGCGGCAGCACGGTGGTACGGGGCTGGGGCTGTCAATCAGCCGGCGGCTGGCGCGGCTGATGGATGGCGAAGTATCGCTGGTGCATACGAAACAGGGGGAGGGTTCCTGCTTCCGGATAGAACTGCCGCTGGTCGCGTTGCCGGGTGCGGTCATGGTTTCAGGGCTGGACGTCGTGTCGACTCAGTCGGCGGCACCGTTGGCTGGGCCTGTATCTTCGCTGCGCGGACGGATCGTGCTCGCGGAGGACGGGCCGGACAATCAGCGGCTAATTTCATACCATTTGAAAAGGGCTGGTGCAGTTGTCGACATCGCGGAAAACGGAGCGATCGCGCTCGAGATGATCCGGCGAGCGGATGCTGCGGGGACGCGGTATGACTTGCTGGTGAGTGATATGCAGATGCCGGAGATGGATGGGTACACACTGGCCCGTACACTGCGCGCCGAAGGGAATGCGATCGCGATCGTCGCGCTCACGGCGCACGCGATGGCAGAGGATCATGCCAAGTGCCTGGGCGCGGGGTGTGATGCATATGCCACGAAGCCGATTGACAAGTCATCGCTGCTTGAAATCTGTGCGAGGTGGATCGGCAAGCGGACGAGAGCGGACCAAAGGCGGGCGGCCTGAAGCAGATTGATCGAGTTCAATGACGGGAGGCGGGGGCCTCATTGAGACGTAGAAGAACGTGGTACAGCGGGGGTATGTTCCCCCTGATGACCACGGCGCTGATTGTCGAGTACAAACTCGGAAGGCTTGGTTTTGATCAATCCGTCTTCCATTTCTTCGATGCGGTCGGCGTAGCCGAAAATGCGGTTGTCGTGTGTGACGACGACGACGCAGCGTTTGCGACCGAGGTCGTCGGGTTCTCGGCTGGCGGCGTGGATGAGGTCCATGGCGGCGAGGCCGGTGTGGGCATCGAGATTGGCAGTCGGCTCGTCGCAGACAAGAAGGCGGGGTCGTCCGACGAGTGCGCGGGCGATGGCGACACGTTGTTGCATCCCGCCGCTCATCTGAGAGGGGAAGGCGCGGATGCGTTGGCCGAGGCCGACCTTAGTGAGCATATCGGCGGCGCGCTCGTGGGCGTCTTGTTTGGAGACACCGCGGACGAGTAGGGCGGTGGCGACGTTGTCCATCGCAGAAAGAGTGGGGATGAGATTGAACTGCTGAAAGACGAAGCCGACGACACCACTTCGGCGAGCGGTTTTTTGACCGGTGGAGAGGGACTTCCAATCGACGCCGAAGAGTTCGGCGACGCCCTGGTCGGCGTCGAGGACGCCGGAAATGATGGAGATGAGGGTCGTTTTCCCGCACCCGCTGGGGCCGACGAGCATGACGAGTTGGCCTGCCTCGACGGACATATCAACCCCGGCGAGAGCGGGGACAGCGGCGGCACCACGCCCGAACGTTTTGGTGACGCCGCGGAGGTTGATCGCTATCTCGGGTGTGGACATGCCAAAGAAAGATAGTCATACACCGACGGGGAGGCGTAGTAGGAAACGCCGGGTGATCGACGAGAATGCCATCGGGAACACGCCCAAGAAGGAAGTGCAGTCGAACTTGGCGAATGGCGGGAGGAGTACCTAAACTTGAGGGTTAGCCGCCGTAGCACAATGGCAGTGCACCGTATTTGTAATGCGGGGGTTGTCGGTTCAACTCCGACCGGCGGCTTTGAACGAGGCGTTGCAGTTCCATCGGTGAAACACGAGAACGTGCGGGCGCGAGCCAGAGGCACTGGTGCCATCGGCAACAAGTTTTGCGGAGGCCAGAATATGAGCATTCAACTCGGTGACATTGCCCCCGATTTCACGCAGCAATCGACGCAAGGCGAGATCCGGTTTCACGATTGGCTTGGGGCATCATGGGGGGTGCTGTTTTCGCACCCGAAGAACTACACGCCGGTGTGTACGACGGAACTGGGGGCGGTGGCGAAGATGAAGCCGGAGTTCGATCGGCGCGGCGTGAAGGTGATCGGGTTGAGTGTTGACCAACTGAACGATCACGAAGGGTGGTCGAAAGATATCGAAGAGACGCAGGGTACGAAGTTGAACTTCCCGTTACTGGCGGATGCGGACAAGAAGGTGTCGAACCTGTACGGAATGATCCATCCGAACGCGAGCGACACGATGACGGTGCGGTCGGTGTTTGTAATCGGGCCGGACAAGAAGGTGAAGTTGACCATCACGTACCCGGCGAGCACGGGGCGGAACTTTGATGAGATACTGCGCGTGATCGATTCGTTGCAACTGACATCGAAATACCAGGTGGCGACGCCGGTGAACTGGAAGGACGGGGAGGACTGCATCATCGTGCCGTCGGTCCCGGACGCGGAGGCAGAGGTGAAGTTCCCAAAGGGGTTCAAGAAGTTGAAGCCGTATTTGCGAGTGACCCCGCAGCCGAATCGGTGACGCGTGCCCCTTGAAGGTGCCTGGGATGAGAAGCCGAGGAGTTGTCTCGACTCAATGAGGCTTTTCTCGCTGCCCGGCGAGCGACTGGGCCTTGCGTAGATCGCCGATGAACTCAATGAGGCCGCAGTCGAGGCACATGTTTGTCTTGATGGTGACGTCGTTTGTTTTGAGTGTGAGGAAATTGGTATTTGAAGGTCTGAAGGTCAAACTGAAGGAGCCGAGGGTGCCGGGTTCAAGGTTGGCCCCGCCGCAGCGGGTGCAGGTGTGGGGTGTTTCCATGTCAAGCGATACGAAATAGACTCCGCAGGGTTTCGGAATGAGCCGATCGATGAGTGGGTGTTCAACAAGGAGCGCGCCATCGACGCGAACTTGCCGTGCGACGGGTTCGTACCGTGGGGCATGAACTACTACGACATCTGGGTGAACCTGAAGGAGTCGCACCGCGACATGGAGTTTGTGCGGGCGCTGGACGCCTACATGGAGCACTTGAAAAAGCAGGGGAAGGTCGAGGGGTGGCGGTTGACGCGGCGCAAGTTCGGTTTCGGACCGGAGGATCTGGGCGAGTTCCACATCCGCATGGAGTTCCGCGATCTGGCACAACTCGACAGTGCATTCAGCGAGGTCGCCATGCGCACGGGGGATGTCGAGAATCTGCACCGCCCGGTGTACTCGATGGTGACGGGGTTCAAGTCGGCGCTGTACCGGGATTTTCCCGATCCGGAGCGGGTCACGACACTATGACGCGGGAGCGTGCGAGATCGGCTGGGGGGGATATCGCATATGCTGTGGCATGAACACTGACGCCGTGCTTTCGCACCTGGACCGTGACGAATCCGCCGCGATTGGCCGGCTGGTCGATTGGCTTCGCATACCCAGCATCAGCACGGACCCGAAGTACAAATCGGAGTGCCGGAAGGCGGCGGAGTGGTGCGCGGCGCATTTGCGGGAATCGGGGATCGAAGCGCGGCTGGTCGAGACGGGAGATGTGAAAGACGGCGTGGGGAGCGGGCACCCGATCGTGTTTGCGCATGTCCCCGGCGCGGCGGATTACAAAGGTCCGCATGTGCTGTTCTATGGGCACTACGACGTGCAGCCGCCGGACCCGCTGGAGTTGTGGGAGAGCGGCCCGTTTGAGCCTGTGATACGTGAGGCGGCGTCGGGCGAGCGCGGGGCGGACGTGCCTGGGCGGCGGATCGTGGCCCGCGGCGCGGTGGACGACAAGGGTCAGGTGGCGATGTTCCTGGAAGCGATGCGGGCGTGGAAGCAAGTCGGGAACCTGATCGCCGGGGGCGTGAAGTTCACGGTGATGATCGAGGGAGAGGAAGAATCATCGTCGGTGAACCTCAAGCGGTTCGTCATGGACCACAAAGATGCGCTCGCCAAGTGCGATGTGTGCGTGATCAGCGACACGGGGATGCTGGGACGCACACGCCCGGCGATCACCTACGGCGTGCGCGGGCTGGCCTATACAGAAGTCGTGCTGCACGGTGCGGATCAGGACTTGCACTCGGGCCTGTGGGGCGGACGAGCACCAAACCCGATCAATCACCTTTCGCGGATTCTCTCGCAGTTGTGGGACGAGAACGGTCGAGTAACACTGCCGGGGTTCTATGACAAGGTCGTACCGCTCACCGACGGAGAGCGGAGTGCGTGGCGGAACCTGCAGTTCGACACGGCCGGCGCACTCAGGAAAATCGGGCTTGCGTCGGAGGCGGATTACGGCGAGGCTGGGTTTACGGCGCTCGAGCGAGAATGGGGCCGTCCCACATGCGATATCAACGGGATCTGCGGGGGATACACGGGCGAAGGCGCGAAAACAATCATTGCGGCGGTAGCGAAGGCGAAGGTGAGTTTCCGGCTGGTGGCGAATCAAGACCCAGCGACCGTGACGAATTCGTTTTTCGCGTGGTGCCGGAGCAAGACCCCGCCTGGATGTCGGTGGGAGTTCATTGATCATGGACAGGGATTCCCAGCAACGGTACCGACGGAATCGGCGTATTTGAAAGCCGCTTCGCGTGCGGTCGAACGAGCAACGGGAAAGAAGCCCGAACTGATCAAAAGTGGGGGTTCGATACCGGTGGCAGGGATGCTGAAGGGGATACTGGGGATCGACACGATCTTCATGGGGTTCGGGCTGGATGATGACCGCGTGCATTCGCCGAACGAGAAGTTCGAGGTCGCGTGCTACCGGATGGGCGTGCGTTCGCACGCGATTTTGATTGAGGAACTTCGCGGCATCAAGACACTATGAGACTGCCGATGACGGGCGTGCGAGTTGGCAATGCTCCGGGCCAAGAGAAAGCAACGTGAACCCGGCGTGCAGAGGCGCGGCGTGGGCTATGCTGTTTATTCGATCCGCCACGCACACCACGGACCAACCCCACTTCATCATGCACACGTCACTGCCGACGCCGCCGTCACTATCAAGCATCCCCGCGCCGCTCAGCCCGCTGCTCGACCTGGCGTACAACTTCTGGTGGACGTGGTCCGCACCCGGGGGCGACACGAGCGGTGCGGCGGACGTGTTCGCGTGGGTCAGCCCGAAACTGTGGGAACGCACGCGGCATAACCCGATCGCGTTGCTGCACGAGGTGGGAGACGAGCGGCTGCAAGAGCTCGCCACGGACGCGGCGTTTGTCGGTGCCGCCGCGGCGGCGTGGCGACAACTGGATGCGCACCGAAGCGGGGCGACATGGTGGACCACGCGCCGGCACGATGCCGAGGCTGGGATTGCCAACTCGACGAAGACACTTGGCACAACGGACGAAGCGAACCCAGGGACGAGGCCGTTCTTAGCGGCGTATTTTTGCGCCGAGTTTGGACTCACGGAGTGTTTCCAGATCTATTCGGGCGGACTCGGGCTGCTCGCGGGGGATCATCTCAAATCGGCATCGGGGTTGGGGATACCGCTGGTTGGGGTCGGGTTGCTGTATCGCTGTGGATATTTCCATCAATCGCTCGACGCCGACGGTCAGCAGTCGGAACGTTTCCCTGCGATGGACTTCGATCAACAGCCCGTGCGAAGGGTGCTTGACGAGCGTGGGGAGCACGTAGCGGTGTCGGTGCAGATGCCGGGGCGCGACGTGGCGGTCGCGGTCTGGCGGGCTGATGTGGGGCGAATCCCGCTGTATCTGCTGGATACCAACCTGTCGCAGAATGCCGAGCAGGATCGTGAGATCACACGCGGGCTGTATCTTGGCGACCACGACATGCGGATCCGGCAGGAGATCGTGCTGGGGATAGGAGGCGTGCGTGCGCTACTCGCACTGGGGCTCGATCCCACGGTGTGTCATATGAACGAAGGGCACGCCGGGTTCCTGGGGCTGGAGCGCACACGGCTGGCGCGAGAGCGGACGGGGCTGTCATTCGATCAGGCGCGGGAAGCGACCGCCGCGGGGCATGTGTTCACGACGCATACGCCGGTGCCGGCGGGTATCGACCGGTTCGCGCCGTCGCTCGTCGGGCACTACTTCGCTTCGTACACCGATTCGCTCGGGCTGGACATGGAAGGGCTGCTGGCGCTGGGGCGTGAGAACGTCGCCGACCGATCGGAGTCTTTCTCGATGGCGGTGCTGGCGATCCGGCTCTCACGGTTCGCCAACGGTGTGTCGCGGCTACATGGGCGCGTGTCTCGCGGGATGTGGCGGAACATATGGCCCGGCACGCCGCGCGATGACATCCCGATCGGGCATGTGACCAACGGAGTTCACGCGAGCGGCTGGATCGGCCCGCGCGTTGGGGGGATGCTGGATGAGTACCTCGGGCGGTCCTGGCGTGATTCGCCGCAGGATGCCCGGTGCTGGGAACGGCTGTCCGAAGTTCCTGATGATGTGCTGTGGCGCACCCGTCAGGAATCACGGATGGACCTGGTGACATGGAGCCGACAGCGGGTGCGAGAACAACTCGCGGCGCGCGGCGGAACGGAACTGCAACTCGCGGGGGCCGCGCGGGTGCTGAATCCAGAAGTCTTGACCATCGGGTTCGCACGGCGGTTCGCGGCGTATAAACGCGGGACACTGCTGATGCGCAATCCCGAACGGCTGCTTCGCATCATCCGCTCGGATCGGCCGGTGCAGGTGCTGATCTCGGGCAAGTCGCACCCCGGCGATTCGGGGGGCAAACGCCTGATCCGCGACATTGTGCAGTTCGCGCGCACGCACAATGTCGAAGATCGAATCGTGTTCCTGGAAGATTACGATATCGAGGTGGCGCGTCAACTGGTGCGTGGCTGCGACGCTTGGTTGAACACCCCGATCCGTGGGCTTGAAGCATCAGGAACGAGCGGGATGAAGGCAGCGATGAACGGGGTGATCAATGTATCCACACTGGACGGCTGGTGGGACGAAGGATTTGCCAGCGACCTGGGCTTTCATATCGAGAGCCTGGGCACATTCGATCACGATTTGCCCAACGATCAGCGTGAGGATTTCGAGAGCGACTCGCTGTACCGGCTGCTGGAGCATCAACTGATCCCCGAGTTTTATGACCGGGACGCATCAGGCACGCCGCGGGGCTGGACGACGCGGATGCGAAACTGCATCCAGCAGATCGCGCCGGTTTTCAACACGCACCGGATGGTGATCGAGTACGCCGAGCGGTACTACATCCCCGCGCATCAGGCATCGGCGCGGTTGCAGGCGAGTGAACTGGAGCCTGCACGATCGGCCGCCGACCATATCGACCGACTGCGAGCGAACTGGCGCGGCGTACATGTAAACGACGTGCAGAGCGAACCTGGGCGAGGGCGCCCGATCATGGACGTATCGGCGGTAGTAGAACTCGGGGCACTTTCGGCGACAGATGTGACGGTGCAACTCTCGCAGGGGCAACTCGACAGCCACGGAGAACTGATCAACGTCCGGTCGCACGAGATGCAGCACGATCGAGACCTGCGGAGCGGAGCACACCGGTTCGTAGTGCGGTTTGAGCCGACGCGCACGCCACGCGAGGCGTGGATCGTTCGGGTACTCCCGCGGCACAAGCATCTGATCCATCCGTTTGTGTCGGGGCTGATCGCGTGCAGCACGCTGCAGCGGTCGGACGGGCATCTGGATTCGAGCGGGGTGCAGACCGCGGGCGTACCGGGCGGGGGAACCGGGAATGGCTGAAATGGTGGTGGCATTTCTGGGCGATGTCGTCGGGAGCGTGGGCCGGCGAGCCGTGGCGCACGCCGTGCCGGTCCTGCGGGAACGCCATGCGGTGACGCAAGTGATCGTGAACGGGGAGAACTCACGGCAGGGTGCGGGCATCACGCCGGACAACTTCCGGGAACTGTTGCGCTCGGGGGTACACGCCGTAACGCTGGGTGATCATGTGTATAAAGACCGCGCGATCCTGCCGGTGCTGGAAGATCCTGAGCAGCCGATCTCGAGACCGGCGAACCTCTCGATGGAGGCACCGGGCAAACGGATCATCCGGCTTTCATCGCCGGGCGTGGATTCGCCGCCGCTGTATGTCGTCACCGTGCTGGGGCGGATATTCATGTCGATACCGAGTGATAATCCGTTCGCGGTTGTTGACCGAGAGATCGGCGCGATCCGAGAACAGAACGCGATGGTCATCGTCGAGGTACACGGTGAAACGACCAGCGAAAAGCAGGCGATGGCGTGGCACTGCGTGCAGCGATGGACTTCGAGCGGCGCGGCGCGCGTGGTCGCCGTGGTGGGCACGCACACGCATGTGCAAACCGCAGACGCACGCATCATCGATAACTGCCTCGCGGCGATCACCGATCTTGGGATGTCCGGCCCGCATCGCGGCGTGATCGGTCGGAGTGCCGAAGCGACCGTGCGTGCCATGGCGCAGCAGTACCCAGTCCCGCTCGATGTGGCGAGCGACGACCTGCGTGCGTGCGGTGTGGTGCTGCGGCTCGATGCCGTATCGCGCCGGGCGATCTCGATTGAAGCGGTGGCTATCTCCTGCCGGGCCTGATGACCAGCGCGGCCCAGGACTCAGCGTGGCCGCGGTGGCGGCTGTTTGACAGGGTCGGAAACCCACTCATTGAGCGTCGCTTGGTATTGTGCGATGCCCGCTTGCAAAGACTGCTGCAGGAGTTCCGCGAACTCGTATCGTTCCACTGACTCTTCACTCAGACCGAGATCGGAAGCGCGGGCACGCAGGTTCTTGAGATCCGCAAAGAACGGCGGGGTACACCAATCCGCGGCGAAGCACGCGGGGAGAACGTCAAGTACGGCCTCGAAACGAGCCTTCGGGCTGGGGATCGCCATTGCTGTATGAAGTTCGGCGAGTCGGGCAGTGTGTGCAATACGCACACGATCAAACCCGCAGCGGAGCACGAACCGCTCGACGGCGGGCACGCCGCGGCAGTCCTCTCGCAGCGTCATCATGTGCCCAAGCCATGGCTTGCCGTTCAAGATCATCTGCCGCTCGTCGGTGATGTCTCGCAGGATGGAGGCGATGTGCAACGCGGCGTGCCCGTTGACGCGCCCGAGCAACGCAGCCGCTTCGGCCCGCACAGCCTCGGGCACCTCTTCCAGTGGTTCGTGCGCGGGGTTGTTCTCTGATTCACCGAGTAGGCGACGGAGGACTTCGCTCGCCCGGCCGAGCGCGGGAGTAGTCCGGTTTGTATTGTCCGCGTGGTCTTGGACGTGGAGTAATCGCTTGGCCGCGGCGAGTACGTCCGCGGCTTGCGTTCCGATCATCCCGTCGCACCAATCCAGGCCTTGGGCAATCGCTCGGGCACTTGGCTCGTGGCCCGCGCCGTGCAGCGGGCGTAACCACAGCATGGGATGATCGTCGGCGGCGTAGGTGTCCCGCGTGGCGACCGAGGTCGCCAGCGGGGATCGTTCATCCGCGGTGCCGTGCAGGAACACCAGAGGTACCTGCTGCACCCCCCCCTTGGTTGGACACTCGGCCCATGCTTCGCTGGCGATGGCGACCACGCCCTCGGCGAGGCCAGGAAAGTACCCTGCGAAGGAAAGCGCGAACGAGCCGCCTTGCTCGAAACCGCAGAGATAGATCCGGTCGGCGGGAAACGCCTGGGTCATTTCCAGCACGAACTCACGGAAGGCAAGGATGTCGGCGTTGTCGGCGCGGAAGGTGCGAACGCCTTTGGTGATCACGCTGGTTCCATCGGGAGCGATCAGGATTCTGCTGCCGAGTTGGCCTCGGTTCAGCGCGGCGGGTGCCCATGTGCAGTCCTTCCCGACGGGGTGGCAGACGATGAGCAGGTCGCACGCCTTGGCCGCTTCCAGGTCGCTGGGGAGGGACCAGGTGTAGTGCAGCCCTTCGCGGACGACGCGCTCGCCGTCTTTGATCGGCTGGCTGGTCCAGCGGAATGTCTGCCCGCGCGGGGCGTCGAACGAAAACTCACGTCTGGGGAACTCTGGAGCCTGGGGCGTCGGGGGATTGGATGAGGCGGGTGGGGGTGATTGCGCGCACACCGGGGGGGCGCCGCACCAGACCGCCGCACACAACACAAGCGAGCGGGCGGTGCATCGAACGAAGCCATTTGAGAAGTTCACCGTTTCGTCCTTTCCGCGCTCGAAGTTACAATCGACTGCATGATGGTCGCGGTCCAGATAGATACCCGACGCGGTGCCGATCGAAGGGCGGCGTCATGGAGAACCCTTGGCAGAATCCGGGGAGTTGGCAGGAGGAGGAACCGTGGGTCTGGAGCGGACGGCGCGTTCGGCTTCGCCGAGCGCGATGAGTGCGTATGCCGTGATCAGCACCGGGTTTCCTTCCATCCAGCGGTCGTGAACACTCTCAAACGAACCGTCTGGGTTCTGGAGGTCCGCGAGCCGATCGATGAGGTCGGCCCCCCAGTTCCGGGTCGCGGTCGCGCCGTGGGTGTCGGTAACCGGGATGGTGGGGCTTCCCCATGCGCCGAGCGCCTTGGCCATGGTGACGTAGTAGTAGTACAAACCCTCCTGACCAACGCCGGGATTTTCTTGAACGGAGTAGTTCCGGCGGATCCAGTCGTAGGCGGCGGTGACGCGCAGGTCGTCCTTGGGCAGTTCGGCGTAGATGTAGGACTTGAAGCCCGCGTAGGTGATCGAGCCGTAGCATCGGAGGCGAGAGACTTTCGTGCCGTCGTCGAGTGATTCTTCGATCTTCTCTTTGGCCATGCTTTGCCCCGCGCGGCCATCGACGCTCTGGGCGTTCTCGACGGTAGCGTAGACGAACCCGCCTTGCTTGCTGCCCTTGGCGTAGGGCATGTCGTTCACGGCGCCGTGCATCTGGGTGCGCTGGAGGAAGACGAGGGCGCGCTGCACCGCGGGATCATCCGGGGAGACCCCCGCGTCCTGCATGGCCTGCATCATCATGTTGAGGTTCGAGTTGTCGGGGCGCCCGTGCTTCCCGTAACCGACACCGCCGTAGAACGGGTGGTCCTTCGTCACGGCTCTGGGCGATTCGGCGAGGGTTTCGTCGTGGACGCTGGACTCGCTCCACTGGAGGGATTTGACGAACTCGACGGCGCGGTTCATCGCGTCCTTGGCCCGTGGGGAATGCAGACGCGACAGTGCGGAGATGGCAATCGAGGTGTTGTAACTGGGGAGGACACGGTCGTAGATCCCGCCGTCGGGCTGCTGGTGATTGAGGAGGTACTTGAGGGCGAGTTGCAGGGCGTGGTCGTCCTGCTTGACGCCGGTGTCGTTGCCGATCGCCTGCACGACCAGGCCGGTGATCGCGGGATAGTGCGGCTCGCCGAGGGCGGCGGGGTCGGAGCCGC
>JBGSIF010000254.1:0-4026 GCA_041742635.1 Phycisphaerales bacterium | reverse complement strand
CCGCGCTCGGGGCGCCGCTCTGGCTGAGCACCGCCCGGACCACCCGCAGGCTGGGCGGACGCCGATGGGTTGATGCTGACGAGCAGGCCGCCGGCGACGAGGATGGCACCGAGGGAGAGGGCCGAGACGATCCGAGACGTGCGAAGGGTCATTCTGATTTCCTTAGAGTGTGCGAAACGCGCTCACGGCGAGCGCGACATGATCCGTGGTGCAGGGATATGTAACAACGAGCGAATCGGTACGGCTGTGATAAAAGAGGCTATATGTCGTTGATGCGATAATGTACCGAGTCGGGTATCTGAAGGTCGCATAACGCCGGAGCCTGGAGATTGTTGCAGGCAATCCAAGTGGTGTCGGACAGCCAATGTGTGGCCGACGAGCGATCCGATTCCGAACGAACGCCGCACGCGATCGGTCGATACCTACGGTTTCGATGGTGCCGAAAGAATGGTGAAGAGGGCTTCGACCGCACGGTCGAATGGCGCGTCGGTCCCGATGGCGAATGGGACGGTGCGAGAAGCAGAAATATCGACCTCGACGCCCACGCCTTCGAGTCGTTCCCCGTCCACGCGCACATCGCGGACAGCGAGATAGAGCAGGCTCGCATCGGGCAACGGGAAGGGAGACCCGGCGAGGACGGCGCCAGCGGTGCGTTCGCCCACAAGAGTGGCGCGTTGATGTTTTTTCAGTGAGTAGGCCATGATTTCCTTGCCGCTGCGCGTCTCGGAATCGACAAGAAGGACGAGGGGCTTGCGGAACGAGAAACGGCGTGATTCCCAATCGGTGGCATGGTCGGCGTTTGGGGTGTCTTCGCGCGGGCGTGTGTCCAGCGTGGGGAGCATGGGGTTGAACAGATTGAGGTAATCGGGGCTGGCGCCGCCCCACCCGCCGCGGAAGTCCAAGACCAGCCCGTCGATGTCTTTGAGGGAAGTGCTGAGCAGGTCGGTGAGGATGTCGTGGTAGGCCGGGTTGGCGTATGAGCGGACGCGGACATATCCCATACGCTTGCCAGCGCGGTCGATGATGCGGGCGCTGGCTCGGAGGGATTCTTTATAGAGGGTGGTGGGGTGGATGCGTGCGGGTGTGACGGTGAGGGTGGTGCGGGACTCGGGGTCGCTGGTGCGCTGGATGCGCAGGCGGGTGGGGATGCCCTCGCGGTCGGCGAAAGCGGCGATGTCGGACCATGGGCCGTCCTCGACACCGATGAGTTGATCACCGACGAGAAGCCCGGCGGCCGCGGCAGGTCCGGCTTCGTAGACCTCGCTGGCGAAAGTGTTTCCGTCGATCGTGGTGGTAACAACGCCGACGCCGATGTAGTGGACAAGCCCGGTGCCGAAGCCGGGGAAACGCTGCGTGTCGATGCCATCGGGATTGAAGATGTCCAGCAGTTCGTAGTACTCTCGCTGCGCGGGGTGAAAATGTCGGGTGTGGGAGGCGCGGAGTTTGGCGAGCGAAGCGTTGATAAGGGCGGAGGTGTCGGCACCGGAAGTGGCACCGGCGGCGAGCGAGAGAAGGTGGTCGCGTTCGCTTGCCCAATCGATGCCCGAGAGCGCGGGGTCGTAAAAAGAATCGCGGACAGTGAGCCAGGCACGTTCGACGATCACCGATGGGGCGGGTGGGGGCGCATCGGACGGCGGCTGCGCGAAAGTTGTCCGGGTTGTGAGATACACCGACGCGAGCACGATCAAGCACAGCAGGCGGTTCATGGATCAGGGTAGGTGGTGGGTTGGCTTTTCAGCCGATCGGTTCGTGTGTATGGCACCCGGTGGGCGTGCGGGTCACTATGCTGGTTCATGGAATCGGAACACGGGCGATGGATGCGGGCGGCGATCGATGAGGCCAGGCGCGGGATCGCGTTGGGGCAATCGCCGTTCGGCGCGGTGGTTGTGCGATCGGGCGAGGTCGTGGGCAGGGGGCACAATGAGGTGTGGCAACGCACCGACCCAACGGCGCACGCCGAGGTGGTGTGTATCCAGCACGCTTGCCTGGGGCGAGGGACGATCGACCTCAGCGGGTGCGTGATGTACACGACCACGGAGCCGTGCCCGATGTGCGCGGCGGCGATCCACTGGAGCAAACTCGACGCGGTGTACTACGGCGCGACGATCGACGATGCGATGCACGCGGGATTCAGCGAACTGACCCTCTCGATCGAACAGGTTTACGCGATCGGCAAGAGCGTGGTGCGGGCGACGGCGATGCGCGGAGCCGTGGCGGCGGAGTGCGCGGGGTTGTTCGCAGATTGGAAAGCGGCGAGCGGTAAATCCTACTAATGGATGAAGGATTTCGTGTCCCGCCACGGCACGAGAATGGACGAACAATGACGATTGCGAAGGCATCAATGATGAGCGGAGCAAGGAACTGGTTGGCGCGTCGGCGGTTTCCGACGCTGCTGCTGATCGCGGGGGCACTATTGATCGGCGACGCGGTCATGCCCGATCCGATCCCGTTTGTGGACGAGATACTGCTGATGGTGCTGACGACGGCTCTGGCAACGTGGCGGAAGCGGCCGGTGGACGCGAAGCGGGTTGTGCGCGATTCATGATGCGTGCAGTGGTGGTCGATGTTCGGTGCGCGGGCGAGCGGCTCTACGCTTGGTGATACGACGGATGAGGATCAGCCCGAGCAGCCAGAGTACAGACCAAAGGGTGCCGAACCCCATGAGGAACCAGTCGGCGTAGTCGGTGGTCGTGCCGCCGCTGTTGGCGGTTGACTGCAGGTGCGTGTAAGCGAACGCGGTCGAGCCGGGTTGTGTGCGGGCATCGTTGATGGTGGCGAAGAGTTCGTCGATCTCGGCGTGGCGTGCGTCGGTGTTGACGCTCACTCCGGTGGCTTCGACCCATGCGATCAGGTCGGCGCGGGTGAGCGGAGCGTTGCCATGAGTGGTCACGCCGACCGCGGTGGTGGCTGTCCATTGCGAAGCGGGTTCCTCGCGGATGATCAGAGAGTGCGGGCGAGGCGAGGCGGTGCTGGTGGGCACGAGCGTGAGATTCAAGCGAGTGTCCCTGTAGCCAGAAGCGGTACGGACGGCGGTGGTCGTGATCGAAACCCGTCCGAACAGGCTCTGGGGCGATGCCAGCGAGACCGAGCGTCTGAGAGTTGTTTGTTGGGTAATGGGAAGTCGAGAGGCGACGCCGGTTGCGATGAGCGCGATCAGCGCGATCGTACAGGTAAACACACAAGCGAGGTAGAAAAAACCGGGCCGTCGAGCGAAGCGCAGGTCGGGGGTGAGGATCCCGGCGGCGCGGAGGTCGATCCCGCATTCGGGGCATGTGAACGAACCAAGGCCGCTCACGGGATAGCCGCACGCGGCGCATGAGGGCACCTTCACCCGCTCGCGGCGTTCGCGCCAAAGCGTGTGCAATGTGCCGACCACGATCGTCACAAGAACCACAATCACGGCGAATGAGATGACGAGTTGGTTGTTCATAGGGGTGCCCCGCTTCGGATTTACCGTACCGGCTACGTACCGAAGGGGTTCACTCTACTCCCGGCGCAGTCGGCGTAAAGTTGTCCCTAGGGGGCGGGATCACCTAGACTTGGGACTCGGTCGGGGCAGCCGGTTGAGTCAATGGCCCCTCGCGGTGAAATCCGGCGGGCCAAGTATCGAGGAACGATCCTGATGGGGCGAACGGGATCAGGGGAGGGGATAGGGAACGGTGGGGCGTCTTGACGGTGGTTTGCTGACTCGTAAGGAATGCTTCATGCTCACGCTCGGTCTTTCTCCGATTGTCATCGGCATCCTCGTGGTGCTGTTCCTGATTGTCAGCGTGATGCTGGTACTCATTATTTTGATCCAGAAGCCGCAGGGAGGCGGGCTGGCCGGGGCGTTCGGCTCCGGTGCCGGCTCGGGCCAAACGGCCTTCGGTGCTAAGACGGGCGATGCGCTCACGATCGCCACGATCACAATGTTTGTCGTATGGACGTTGTTTTCAGTCGGGTTGAACTACGCGTTGACGCCACCGTCGGCGGACGACGCCGCAACCCCGCCCGCGGCGACCAGCGGCGAAGCACCCGCGCCCAACC
>JBGSIF010000253.1:0-3029 GCA_041742635.1 Phycisphaerales bacterium | reverse complement strand
CCGTCGCGGTGGATGACAACCTCGGCGGAGTTGCCCGCCGGCGGCGAGCCCCAGGTGCAGGTGCCGCAGCCGAAGCCCTTGCGGACGACGCCAGTTTGAGAGCCCGTGGGCATTCGGCTGGACCAGTTGATGAGTTTGGCCCCGAGTTCGAGCATCTCCGAGCGGGTGTCGTTCTTACTGATTTTCAGACGAAGGGCCAGCGGATCAAGCCCGGCTTTGAGGGCGATCTCGTCGATCAACAGTTCTTCGATGAACGCGCCTTGCGGGTGGCCCGGGGCGCGGAACGGACGAGGGGACCCGGCGTTGATTTGGACGTCGGCGTGTTCTTTCTTGAGGTCGCCAAGGTCGTAGCGCCCGGAGGGGAAGGACATTCCGCCCCCGCCGCGAGCCACTCCGGTCGCGCCCCACGATCGAACCAAGCCGCCGACGATGGTGCCATCTTTTTTGAAGCCGATCTTCACATCTGCGCGGGCCGATGGGCGGTTGCCGGTATCGAGTTGGTCCCCCTCGCGGTCACAGAAGAGGTAGACGGGTTTTTTGTACTGCGCGGCGATCCTGGCGGCAGTGGTGCCTTCTTTGCCCGCGCCGTTGAGTTTGGACCCGAACCCACCACCAACGTATTCGCAGACGACCTCAAACTTCGAGCGGGGCAGGCCGATGGCTTCGGAAATCCCATCGCGTGCCGCCGATGTGCCTTGGGTGGAGGCGTAGACGGTCGCCTGTTCACCCCGGAAGTCGATCGACACGCCGTGTGTTTCGAGCGACGAGTGGACCTGCACCTCCGCGCTGTACGTCGCTTCGATCGTGAGTTCGGCACCGGCGAGCAGGTCGGTGACTTCCTTGGGCATGTCGCCCGGTTTCTCCATCGCATCGGCGATGGTCGTCTTCACGGGTTGTTTCTTCCACACCGGTTTCAACGCCCGCAGCCCGCGCTGCAGTGCGGCGGGAGTCTCGGCCACAACATACCCGACGTTGTGCCCGTGGTATTTCCCTTCTTCGCCGGTCATAGTGACTTCGACGACACCCGGCACTTTCATCGCGGCGTCTTTGTCGATCGATTCGAGCGTTGCCGCTCCGTACGGGCACCGCACGAACTGAGCGAACAGCCCGCCGGGGAGGTACATATCGCGGCCGTACTTGGCGCGCCCGGTGACTTTGGCGACGCCGTCGAGTCGCGAGGTATCGTCATTGAGCGACGAGCCCGCGTTGATGGGGCGGTTGGTGGTGGGCAGCGAGGTAGGGTCGATCTCGGGTCGCATGGGAACCTCGGGTAGCCCCTCTCTCCGAGAGGGGCGTGCGTCTACGGAATGATCGTTAAAGACTGAAGTGAAATGATTGATTCGAGAAGAGTGTTTCGTAAGCCGGCACGTCCTCTGGCCGGTGGGTCTGATTGTTGAACGAGGCACTCGGCGTTAGGATTGTGTGATCGAACGAATGGGTGACATCCGAACCTCTGCACCGACGGCTTGCGCCCTTCGGCTCAGACGGGTTTCGGCGAATCCTGCACCGGTGCCTGTCCCGATGCTTCCAGAGCCGCGTTGAACACGTTCGTGTACGTCCCGCACCGGCAGATATTGCCCGACAGCCCGACCTTGATCTGCTCCAGCGTCGGCTTGGGGTTGCTGTTCAGCACCGCTTTGCACGCCATCACTAGCCCGGGGGTGCAGTACCCGCACTGCAGCGCGTCGTGCTTCACGAACGCCGACTGAATCGGGTCGAGTTCGTTGCCTTTGGCCAGCCCTTCGATGGTGGTGATCTTCGCGCCCACGGCGTCAACCGCGAGGATCATGCACGACACCGCGAGTTTTCCGTCGATCAGCACCGAGCACGCTCCGCACGAGCCGCGGTCGCATACTTCTTTCGAGCCGGTCATGTTCGCATGGACTCGCAGCGCTTCCAGCAGCGTGGTCGATGGTTCAATGGTCAGGTTCACGGGGTTGCCGTTGACCGTCAGCGTCATCGCGACCGGCCCCGGCCCCATGATCGGGAGATCGTCGCTGCGCTCTGGGAAAGTCTTCCCCACCCAAGCCTCGGCGGCGGTGCCGATCCCGGTTGTTGCGGCACCCACACCGAGGGTCTGTACGAAGAATCGGCGTGATACCCCGGTGCGTTTGGTTTCACCGGACGGGGTCGAATCAGGCGAACGCGGAACACCGCTGGACATGATGAATCTCCGGGTTGCGGGTCGAGGCAGACACGGGAAACAGGCTTTGGGTAGCGAACCGTCGTGCTTCGATGATCACCAGTATACCAAATCGGCAGGTCTAGGCTTCATGCATCACGTTGACGCGGATGAATGACGGAACAATACACAATGCCCGAACCACAGCCGGGAACATTCTCGAAGCAGGTTGAGTGGACCCAAGGCACCGCGAAGTGGGTGGCTGCGATCGTGATCGGCGCCGCTTCGATCACGGGCATGGTCTGGTCCTTCGCCGGGTGGTCAGGGTCTACTCGGGCGACTCGCTCGGTACAACCACCGCGAATCGAGTCCGCGTCCACACCCCCGCCGCAGCCGCTCGTCGGCACCGCTTCGGCAACGGACACCCAACACGCCGGCCCACGCGGTCCTGTTCTGCCTGAGTTGGCTGTGGCACCAGCGCCCGACACCGGCTCTTCTATCATCAATGTGAATACTGCAACACAGTCTCAACTGGAGTTGCTCCCCGGCATCGGGCCTTCGCTTGCCCAGCGGATCATCGAGCATCGGGAAAAGTTCGGTGTCTTTCGCTCGATCGACGAACTCGACCGTGTCAAAGGCATCGGCCCAAAGATCCTTGAACGGATCCGTCCGCTCGTTCGGGTTGAATGAATTTTCTTGGCGGTCGGTTCCGGGGTCTGGTATGCTTTGCCCGGCACGAAGGAGGCACGATGGCGGGCACTGAAGATTCCATGGCGAAAATCTGCTCGATGTGCGGGACCGACTGCACCAACAAGCCCCGCATCAAGGATGCGAAGGGTAACTACTACTGCAAGCCGTGCGCTGACAAAGCCAGCGTCAAAAAATCGGACGCGGACGCCGCCCGACC
>JBGSIF010000252.1:0-15982 GCA_041742635.1 Phycisphaerales bacterium | reverse complement strand
TTGCCCCGCACGCCACCGTGCGTCTGCCGCTTCACTGCCATCGACGCCCTCACTCCCTTTCGCCCACTCCGCCTCACCCCACGTCCACTCGTCCAAGGCCCGCAAACCGCCACCGTCGTTGGCCCGCCCGGCGAAGAAATCCACACGGACAAGTTCGGCCGCATCAAGGTCCATTTCCACTGGGACCTCCACACCCCGCGCGACGCCGAGCATAGTTCCTGCTGGATCCGCGTCAGCCACGCCTGGGCCGGCCCCGGCTGGGGCGCGATCTACACCCCTCGCATCGGTCAGGAAGTCATCGTCGATTTCGTCGAGGGCGACCCCGACCGCCCCATCGTCACAGGACGCGTCTACAACAAAGAACGCCCTGTCCCCTACGCCCTCCCCGCCAACAAAACCGTCTCCACCCTCAAGTCCCACAGTTCCAAAGGCGGCTCCGCCGACAACTTCAACGAGATCAAGTTCGAGGACAAAAAAGGCGACGAGTTGATGTACGTCCAGGCCGAAAAAAACCGGACGATGCTCGTCAAAAACGACAACTCCGAGACCATCGGCCACGACGAAACCCTCCACGTCTGCAACGACCGCACCAAAAACATCGACCACGACGAGACCACCACCGTTGGCCACGACCGCACCGAGACCGTCCTCAACAACGAAACCATCACCATCGCCGTCAACCGCACCGAATCCGTCGGCGTCAACGAAACCATTTCCATCGGTGCCAACCGCGCCGAAACCGTCGGCGGCAACGAGTCCGTCACTATCGGCGGTATGCGAACTCACACCACCGCACTCGCCACCATGGAAACCGTCGGCCTCGCCAAAATGCTCACCATCGGTGCGGCGTACCAAGTCTCCGTCGGTGCCGCCATGAACGAAACCGTCGGCGGCGCCAAACTCGAAGAAACCAGCCTCTACCGCCTCATGGTCGTCGGGGGTGATATGAAAACCGACATCGGCGGCGACCTCGACCACTCCGTCGCCGGCAAACACGTAATGAAAGCCAAGGAAATCGTCCTCGACGCCTCAACGAAAATCTTCATCCAGTGCGGCGCTAGTAAAATCATCCTTACCCCCGCACAGATCGAAATCACCGCCCCGGTCGTCAAGATCAATTGCTAGGAACCACCCATGGGTATGCCCGCGGCCCGAGTCGGCGACAACCACACCTGCCCCATGGTCGATCCCGGCCCCAAGCCCCACGTCGGCGGCCCGATCCTCCCCGTCGGCTGCCCCACCGTGCTCATCGGCAACATGCCCGCCGCCCGCGTTGGCGATAAAGCCATCTGCGTCGGTCCCCCCGACACCATCGCCAACGGCAACCCCACCGTCCTCATCGGCAACAAACCCGCCGCCCGCCTCGGCGACCAAACCGCCCACGGCGGCGTCATCGTCAAAGGGGACCCCACCGTACTGCTGGGACCGACGCAGTTACCCTGTATGAAAGAAGCCGCAAAGAACGGCGCGGCGTTTATTCAAATGGCACGATAATCCCAATCCATGTACACGGTTGAACTCATACCTGCCTCTCCGGTCGAAGAGTTCGAGAATATGACCACAGTCAATCTTCAACCCGTCGATCCAAAGAAAATCCCCACGGATTGGAAGCCGTCGCTGCCGAAACAAACGCCCGCCCGCGGCCCGTGGAAAGATCAAACTCAAGAACACGACCCGCTCTTTGAGAAGAAGCAAGAAGTCTTATCAATACTCCGAAACCAAACTCACACTGTCTACGGCCTCTTCGACGCAGCGCGCAACGATCGCATCATCGAGTTATTCCGTGAATTCGGCTTGCCGGCCAACCTTCCCGATGACCGCCGAGCACCGCCTCCGCAGGACGATCCGACCAAGTGCGAATACGAAAGCCTCTACATCCTCGGTATGAAGTCGCAGTTAGCAAACGCAGGGCCGTGGATCGTCCGGCTGCCGAAGGACTCCGTCCTCTTGGAGAAGTTAGTACTGGAGGGGTGGGGAATGGCGTGGGGCTGGTACTTTTCGAGCAAGTCTACATTGCTCGCACTGCGTCGGCATTTTCGACATTACATTCTTGTTACAACGATTGACGGCCCTGTTCTCTTTCGGTTCTATGACCCTCGCGTATTTAACAATACTATAGATGCGAATGACGACCTCTCGCTGATCCCGATTTCTGAGTTTCTGGCCCCATGCAACTCGTGGCATATCGAAGACATACAGGCGAGCACGTAACATGAAAAACGTCAATCCCCGAAAATACGCGGCGCTCACCGCCGAGTCGATCGAATCTCTTCGTCACAAGATCACCTCAACGTTACTATCTGATTTTGCAGACATCATCGAAGGCATGTCAAAGGACGATGTCTACGAGTTTGTCTGTGAGTGCGAAGCCCGCGCCAGAACAATAGGGGTTGAGTCAGACCGTGCTGTTTTTGAGTTCGTCTGTCTCACGCTCGCAATAGGTGACGAGTTCGAAAAATCGCCAGACTTCATCGAGTTTGTCGGCGACTACGACGGCACCGTGGACGACGCTATTGAGTACATGTCAGACAACTTCTCCGCTCGAACCGACGAGTAGATTCCCTCCCCGAGTAATCCTCCATGCCATGGCCAATTCTCGTGCGAGTCGGCGTGCAGGTAGCGGTCAAATACGGACCTCGCGTTATCGCCGTGTTCAAAGGCAAACGAGCCCTCGAAAAGGCCAATCAGGCAAAGAAGATTGCCGAACGATTGGAAAAAGCAAAGAAGAAGTTCCCCAAGCAAAAGGGCGACTGCGGCAGCTGCAAACCCGCCAAACTCAGAAGAGTCTCGCCGACGAAGAAAGACCGAAAAAAAATGTCCGACCGCGAGCGAGCCAAAAACAAAGACGGGAAACTGCGAGATCCCAATACAAAGCAGGAGATCAAAGGGGACAAATGGGATGCAGGACACAAACCCGGCTATGAAGATAAAGCCGCGCGTGAGATAGCAAAAAAAATGGACGTTACAGATCCACAATGGCGAGAATATAATAAAGGCATTATTGACAAACAGATGCGGCCCGAGATACCCGCAAGCAATCGTTCGCACAAGTTCGAGTTCCCTTGGGACTAACAATATGACTTCAAACCCTATGCAATTTTGGAAAGCCATGATTGAAAAATGGACGGGTCAACCGCCACCCCGTGGCACAACACACTTGGCTGAGAATGGTGAACGGTTCGGCTTGGCCAGATTGCCAGAGTTTCCAAATCCAGGGGTAATGACCGTTGCCACTGCGGGAGTTTCTGGGCTCTATCACCCTTCATGGATTGCCGGTCGCCCCGAACTGATCCTTAGTATCCGCTCGCGTGAATCGGGATGGGATGCCAGCCTCGCCGAAATGATCACGAAACTCTGGGGACGCAGTGCGTTTCAATGGGGTGATACCTGCCGCATGCGGCATCAACTCGCTGCAGATACTAACATGTCTGCTTTCTTTTTTTTCCTACCCATCTCGTTGGATGAGAACGAACGTACACATGATTTTGAAGACTACCGAGTCAATATAACTCAGGCCTATCCCGTCTACGACTCCGAAGTAGATGTCATCTCTCGTCGCGGTGCCGAATGGTTCTTCGAGGAAGCCGATGTGGATCTCCTCGATCCGTCGAGATCACCAGTACAGTGAATGCTCTATGGGCATTCTTTACGCCTATTTATAGCTTACAAACATCACCGACGTAATGGTATCTGGCACCCCTTGCCGGGTGCTTACCCCAACTGACTCACCAGCCCCACCGGCGTCCCCAGCGTCCCGAACCCGCCGAAGAAGTTCGAGTCGAAGTGTGCCATATACGCCACGATCGGCTGCGACGCCCGGACCCGCAGCCCGTAGAACGAGCCGATCCCCGGCGTGCTCCCTTCCGTCCGCCGGAAGCCCGTCACGAAGTCGTGGATATCGAACTCGTTCGCCGCGCTCGCCGCCAGCGTGCGACGGAACGTTTCCGTACCGCCATCGTTGAAACTCATGGTGATCTCGACCGTCAGCGGCACCGTCGTCGGGTTGAACAGCCGCAGGTACTCCGTCACTTGGTTCCCCGCGAGCGGGCGGAACCCATCGGCGAACAGCCACGTCGATGCCGCCTGCCCGCTGAACTCCGACCCGGTCGCTTCGCCCCTCGCAAAACTCGGCAGCGTCATCGAGACCGGCACATCCGACACATACGTGATCGAGTACGCCTGCTGCCCGATCGGGAAGCCGACCAATGACCCGACGCTGAACCCGCCGCGGCGGTTCGCGGGCACGACCTGTTCGTGCCGGAACGCCGACCCATTCTGGAAGAAGAACGTGAACGTGACGTTCGCCGCCGTGTTGTTCGTGTTCAGGATCGTCACAAACTCGCTCGTCGCGCTGATCCCAAGTTGCCCCTCGGGCGTCGCGCCCGACGTCGAACCAATCCCCGGCGTACCCAGCACCCCGAACCCACCTTGCAAATTCGTATCAAAGTGCGTCAGCGCCGCCACGATCGGCCCCTGCGCCACAAGCCGCATCCCGAACGGAGTCCCGCTCGGCAGCGTCCCCGCCAGCAAGTTCGCCAGCGACCACCCACCACGACGCAGTCCCTGCAAATCCAGCGCGGGCACCGTAAACGCCGGGATCCCGTTCTCAGGATAAATCGTCAGTGACACTCGGATCGTGGATTGGTTCGGGTTATAGAACACCACGAAGTCGTTCACACCCTCGCCGAAGTACCCTTCGCCGAATGTCCACGTCGTGTTCGTCGTTCCTGTGAACGCTTCACCGGTCGAGACGCCGAAGTCGAAGTGGCTCAGGTTCGCCGCCACCGGCTGAGATGATCGCACCTCTAGCGAATACGGCTCGTCTCGCCGAACCAACGTCGTCTGGTCCGCATACTTCGCCGGCGTCGTGATCGTCAGACCCGTCCGCGTGCGCGCCGCGATCGTCCCATCGACCAGCAAGTCCCCGTCGATATCCCCCGTCGCCGAGTCGTACAGCACCTGATCGCGCACACCGTTCTCGTACCGCGCGATCACGACCACTCGGGCCGGCGCCTCACCATGGTTCACGATCGGCAGGAAGGTGCTCGCCCGATCGTTGGCGTACCCCTCTGGATAATAAATCGCATACGGCAGCGAACTGGTCCCCGTTCCTGGGTCATACCCACGCAGCGGGTCCGAACCCTGCGGGTCTTGCACAAAATGCCCCGTCCCGGCGTCCGCGTCCAACGTCGCAAACGCCGTATTCACTTCTGCCACCGACGCGCCCATCAAAATAAAGTACCGGAACGAGATCGATTGATTCGATCCGATCCGCTCTGCTGGGTTCGTCCCGAACGCCAGCGCGATCAGCCGGTCTTCCTCGACCCCCGTATCCGTACCCGACGTATCGGGGTCCGGCGTCGAGTTCTCCAACACCTGGAATGGGTCACGTACCGAGTCCAAATCCTGCACCGCCGCGGTCGCCCGCAGCCCCGCCGGCAACGACCCCGTTGCCAACCCGATCGTCAGCCCGCCGGGGAACCCGTTATCCACGAACGACGCGGTCACGAGCCGACCCGTGCCATTGTCGACGTTGTTCACTGTTCGCGCGACCGTTGTCGCTCGGTTGAGCCCCGTCTGCGGGTTGAATGCCTCGACCCATGCCACGTCGTTGATATCACTCAACGATGTATTGGTCAGTGTCACGTCCACCGCGATGAACCGGTCATTGATCCCGTAACTGAACGTCCGCTGGATCCGCAGGTCGCGGAACAGCCCGGTGATCACCACGCGCCGGTTCGCCGGATCCGACTCATCGGACACCGATACTTCAAGATCCGACCGCCCCGACGGCCCCGAGTTCTGGAAACTGAACCCGTTGTACGTTGCGCCGAAGAACGATTCCGATGCCTGCCCGTTGTTCAGCACAAACTCGTTCTGCCCAAGCGCAAGCCCGACCGGCTGCTGCGTGGAAGCACTCGCCGGCACCGACCCCGTCGGCACCCCGATCGACCCATCCGCGTTCACGCCCAGCATCACCCCATTCACGCCGGCCGACGAAATCACCGACCCGTTGCTGATCCCGCCCGCCACCTGCACCGTCAATCGGTAGTTCCCCGTCGCGACGGTCGATGTTCCGGATCCCCCGCTCAGGATGTTGTACGTCGTATTGCTCGCCCCCGAAACGCCCACGAAGAAGATCCCACCGGGATCGACCACGAACGACAGGCTCGAGTTCTGCGTGTCTTCGCGGTTATCCAAAACGAGTTCGTTCCCCGACGCATCGAACAGCCGCAGCACCGTGTCCAGCCGATTGCTCGAAGGCCCCTCGAGCGGGTCGCCGGGGTTCGCCGGCACATTGATTGTCGCCGTGATCGTCGTGCCCGCCGGTGCGATGATCCGGAACAAGTCCACATCGCGCAGCCCGAACGCGCCGTCTCCGATGAACGCGTCTCGTGTCGCCGCCCCTACGCCGTTCAAGATCGGCGTCGTCACCAGCCCCACCGTATCATTCAACTCAAACGGCCCGAACACATTGTTCGCCAGCGTGAAATCCAGTCCCCACGACACCAGCGTTCCCACGCTCGGTGCACGCGTATCCGTCACTTCCAGCGTCCATACACCCGACGCCTGCCGACCGTCGAACCGGTTCAAGGTCTGCTCCGGCCGGAACGATCCCGTAAACGGCGCAGCCCCGTTCACCACGCTCGTCACCGCTTCGTCATCAAACACCGTCCCCACAAAGTCGTCCCCCGCTCCGCCACGCGCCAGCACCAGCGACACCACCCGGTCGTTCACCGGATCCTGCCCTTCGATGTGGTGCCGCAGCCGCACCTGAAGGTCGCTCACAAACGGGTGCGTCAGCGTCATCCGAACGTTCAAGTCCTGAATCCGCCGCGCGTCGAACACGCTGATTGAACTGCTCAGCGTCTGCGGCACACCCACCACCGGATCGGGGATCGCCAGCGGAAGCCCCGCCGCGTTCACCGACACTGGGTCCGATGTATCCACCGACACATCCAACGTCAGCCGGTAGTCCCCCACCGACCCCGCCGACCCGCTCCCCGCCACGCGGGGATCAAAGTCGTCATTCCCGAACCCCGACACCACCAAGTAATACGTCCCGCCCGTCGGCACGAAGTACTCAAGCCGGCTATCCAGCCCGTTGAAGTTGTCGTTGTTCGCAATCGGTGCCGGAATCATCGGCACCAGGCTCGCCGCGTCGTACAGCGACAACACCGAATCCAGCGTCGACGGCAGCGGCAACGACCTCGCGTCCACCATCGCCACGATCAACCCCGGTCCCGTCAGCGTGAACCGGTAAATATCCACGTCCAGCGACCCCTGCGTCCCGTCGCCGATCTGTGCGTTCTCGAACACCGCCTGCCCGGACGTGCTGAACACCACCGGTGTCCCCGTCGTCACCGTGTCGTTCGGCTCGAACGCGCCCGAGTTCGTCACCACTTGGAACGCATACACCTCGTTGTCACTCGGCAGCGGCGTCGCCGTCGTACCATTCAAAAAGTTCCCGTCCAAGTCCTGTATCCCGCTCGCCACCAGCGTCAACTGGTACGTGTCGTTCGCCAGACCGCCCGGGAAATCTCCGCTCAGGTCCACGCTCAGCACGTTGCCCACCAGCGAGATCATCGGCTGCGTGATCGTGATCGCACTGTCGTTCCCGTTCCCGAAAATCCCATCCCCACCCGATCGCAGCAGCGTCACCGCAGACGCCAGCACCGGCGACAACACGCTCTCGCTGAACGACACCACGATACTCGTCACGTTCGACGCTACCGCGCCCGGGAAGATCCCCGTCACCGTCGGACCCGCGATCGATATGTTCCGAAGCGCGGCATCAATATTCAGCCGCCCGCCAGCCGCCACCACATTCTGCAGCGCCGGCACCAAATCCGCCCCGCGCACGATCGCGCGCCGAATCTCGTCCGTCGATGCGTTCGGTTTCGACGTCTTGAGCAGCGCCACCGCACCCGTCACAAACGCCGCCGAGTACGACGTGCTCGCCGCGTTCGTCCCGAAATCAAACCCACCCCCTCGCGTCGTCGTGAAAATCAAATCCCCCGGCGCAGCGATATCCACCGTCGTCCGCCCGAAGTTCGACGTCAGCGACAACTCATCCCGGTTGTTCGTCGCACCCACAACGATGATCGACGAGTTGAACGCTTTGTACGATGCCGGATAGAACACCGCGCCCGTATCCAGGTTCTCCGCTTGGTTCCCCGCCGCCGTGATGAACGTCGCGCCGGCGTCCGTAAACCGGCGGATCGCCGCTTCTTCCGCCGCCTGCGCACCTTGCGCCATCAGTTCCCCGTAACTGTTGTTGCTCGCAACGATGTTCTGCCCCTGATTCTCAATCAAGGCCGTCGCGTAATCGTGCGCCGCAATCACCGCGTCCAGTGCGATCGCGTTCCCGATCGACGCCCGCGCCACCTTCAGCGGCAGCAACTTCACGTTCCACGCCACCCCCGACACGCCCACATTGTTGTTCCCCACCGCCCCGATGATCCCCGCTATCTCCGTTCCGTGCCCGACCGGATCATTCGGGTTGGTATCCCCATCCCCGAAGTCGTACCCCGTCACGTCGTCTACAAGCCCGTTCCCGTCGTTGTCGATCCCGTCGCCGGCAATTTCACCCGGGTTCCGCCAGATGTTCGCCACAAGGTCCGGATGCGTGATATCGATCCCCGTATCGATCACCGCGACGATCACATCTTCGGACCCGGTAGTCCGGTCCCACGCCGCCGCCGCACCCACGTCCGCACCAAAGTTCCCAAAGTTCCCGCTCGACGGCGGCACTTCCTGCCCCGTATTCAACAGCCCCCACTGCCGGCTCAAAAGCGGATCATTCGGGATCGCCTGCGGGCGGTACACCGTGTTCGGTTCCACCCCGCGCACCCCGCCCACTCGCGCCAGCACACGGTCCACATCCGACTCTCGGAACCCGTCCAGCGCCGTGAACACCGCGTACCCGCCGCGACCGATCGCTCGCACATCCTGCGCCCGGATCCCCAACGTCGAGATCACCTCGTTCGCACGTTCCACCGCTTGATTCACACCGAGCAGATCGTTGAAGGTGATGATCCACGAATCCCGCACCACATCCACCACCGACCCATGCCACGACACGGATCCGAGCGAATCCCCGGGCTCACCGCCGATCGGTCCCTGCACGTCCGACAGCAGCGTCCGCGGCTCCAGTTCGCCGAACGCGTCCTTCCACGCACTCACCACCCCCGCCGTTCCAAAACCATCTTCCAAACCGGACGCACGGCCAGTACGCATGGTGCGGGAGTTCTTCTTCGAGTTACGGGCGCGTGTCATCGGTCAGGTACTCCAAGCGAGATCGAGATTCAGGTACTCAAATCATCAACAAAAAATCGAACAAACTCAACACTCTCAACATTCACGGCGGGCTTCCACACTCGGTCGCTACAGTAGTTCGCTTCTTCCTCTCGCACGCCGACCTTCACAAAAATACCGCCATTCAGCATACCACCACCGCCGTTACCGGTACAGCGGCGGTACCCAACTCCCTCCCCCCCACTTTCACGCCCCCTCTCCCTCGTCGTCGCCCGGCTCTCCGAGCCGGACTCTGTTCCGTCCTGCATCCCTCAGCAGTACGATAATCCGTCGCGCTCCCGTCCGTAACTTCAACGTATTTCAGTGGATATGTCAAGTCCCACACACCCGCATCATTCCGCCCTCAATCCAACCCTTCTCACATCCCACGCATACAACCCCAACCCAATCGGCTGGCTGCCTAACCACGACTTGTACGCAGACAACCCGAAGAACTCGGCGGGGCCTCCATCATCCCGGCTCGGTGGGCTGCTTTCATTCGCCGCCGACTCGACCTCGGTTCCACCTTCCGGTACCGCGACCTTGCCCGTTTGTCCCCCATTTTCTCTCGTCGAACTCCCATGCCCCATGCCAACCCTGCTTCCTCTTCACCCGTTTTCACCTTTTCCCTACTTTGCCGTCCGTTTCTCCGATTCACTGAACAACCCGACCCCGCGCACCTATGATCTTCGCGAACGCTCTTTGACAACTGGGGCCGAGATGGTTTCGATCGGTCAGGGAAGGCTCGGCGTGGCGCGCCGAGGAGCATGCAGGCCTCGTACCAAGCATGCACAACATTAATTGCCAACAGCAATTATCGCCTCGCGGCCTAATACAGGTCCGCACGATCCCCCGCTTCACGCCCGATAGAGCGGGGATCGCAAAACATCGGGCTGGTCCAGGAGTGACGCCTTCAGGCGACCTGGGCGAGGAGCAACTGAGGGCTGGATGACCCGCACGCTGCTGATGGCGGTCGGCTCATTGAGATCAAATTATCAGACACGCTCGTAGATGCGCCGGGCTGACTGTTCCGACACGGGGGTTCGATTCCCCCCGGCTCCATTTTTTTGTTCATCGTGCCCAGCCGTGCCGGTGCACGCCACACCGTGTTTTTTACCACGGTTATTGCTTGTTCTGGCGTGCGGCTCGTGCCGCGCGATCGTGCCAGGGAGAGACGGTAAATGACCATCCGGGACGGATTCGTGTGAGTTCTTTTGTGCGTTCGCGCCCAGGTCAGGCAAGGTGTTGATCGCTCCACGGAGATCGAGCCGCTCGGCATCCGTGTACACGATGTCCGTGAGTCGGGAGTCCTTGTGTCGGGCGACTTCCATAACGAGCCTTCGGTCAACACCGGCCTGCTGCAGGAAGGTGGTAAAGGTCATGCGGAAGGAATGGAAGTCCACCTGACGGCCACGCTCGTCGCGTTTCACGATGCCCGCCTTCTCCAGGTCGGCTGTGAGCGTGTGATGCGACGGCATCCCCTTGCCGAAAAGCCGGGCCGTCCCCGGTCGATCCTTCACAAGCGGACTCCACGCGTCCGACACGCATTGTGCCAATGGAAGCGACTTGTACTCAGGCGTCTTCTGGATGCTCGCTGGTATCTTGACGGTCGGCTCCGGTCCCACGAGCAGAACATCACAGCATCGGAGCCGCCTGAGCTCCTTGAAGCGGAGACCCGTGAGGGCGGCTCCGAGGTAGATCGGAACCCGTGGCCCTGCGACTGCCAGGAGGCGGCCAAGTTCTTCCCGCGTGTAGGCCCGTCGCACAACCTTCTGGCGACCCCGCGTCTCCACCTTCCGGACGGCTTGAAGCGGGCAGGCCTGGATCCGGCCGCAGCCACGGAGCCATTCGAGGAAGCACCGCACCGCCTCCAGGTGATGGTTACTTGTACGGGGAGAACAGGTTTGAGCGGAACGCCATGTAACGAACGAATCCGCCGTCAACTGCCCGAGCTTTGTCCAGCCGCACTCGGTTGCTACCCGCCGGCAGCGGGGTACCACCTTGCGGATGTACTCCGCCGAGCGACCGCGTGCGATGAGGTCGCGTTCAAAGTCCGCTAAGTGATCGGCGAATGGCTTGGAAGCAGCAGCGAGTTCAACCTCGTCGTTGAGCAGACCATGAGCCCGCCGTTCTTCACGACGGACGATTTCCGCAAGCTTTCGCTCGGCAACGTCGCGCTGTCGAACTCGTAGCGGGGTAGTGGTCCACTTCTCGCTGGGCACAACCCGATACCTGCCGCTCCAAAAGGCAGAGGTCCATCGCTTCCCGTTCTTGAATCGCTTTGGCTTGAACACATGCATCACGCACCCCGCTCTCGTTTTGCTCTCTCAATGATTGCCTCAATTTCATCTCGGAGCCACCGACGCACCTTGCCGCCCAGACGAATGGGCTTTGGCAGCTGACCGGAATCGCATCTTCGCCAAACTTCTCGAACAGAGATCGCGAGAAGAGCAGCGACATCCTGAACTCTGAGAAGTGGTATTGTTTCCATTGGTTATCTCCACACAATATCCGAATCGTTGGACGCACAACGAGGCGACATGCAAGATGTTCAGGAAATTCTCAACCTACCAACCGGCGGAAGAGGGTGGTGTAGTGGGCGGCTTGGTCGGGGTGGCGTTTGAGGTGACGGAAGAGGAGGGTGAGGATGACGACGCCGAACCAGAAGCCCAGGCCGAGGAGAGCGAGGAGGGAGCCGAGCATGGTGAGTCCTTGTGCGAGTGGGGTGTGGGGAGTTCGGCGCACGCCGGGCGTGTCGCGTGGGGAAGAGCCATCGATCAAGATGCAGCGAAGAACGCCGCGCCGATTTCTCGCCGCGGCGCTCGGTGTTGTGGTGCTCACCAGCGACCGTGCTCGGCGAGGCGGCGCATCGTGAGGGCGTCGCGGTCGTCGCGGGCTTGCTTGAACCAGAGGGGGCCGCGGAGCCAGCCGAGGATGCTGGGGGCGATGTCGGCGAGGACGGCGGGGTGGGCACGCACGAGGCGGACGAGGAACCAGATGACGAGCGCGTAGAAGATGAGCGTGAGCGTGACGATGGCGTACAAGAGGGCGAGTGACATCGTGAGTCTCCTGGTGTGGGGGAGAGGCGAGGGTGTGAGGGGCACTCGGGAGTGGTGAAGCGTGTGGCGTGGAGACGTTCGGGGAGAGGCGGAGCGAGGGGAGGGGAGAGCGCCCGGCTTCCGTGCTATCGCCGGGTGGCAGGATCTGTGCATGTCGGTGTGATCGGGCCGGCACGTTTATGTTTCGATGTCCCGCGGCTTGGGCTCGCGCTCGGGTTCCTCGCGGGCGGGTGAGGCCCGCGTATCCTGATCCGGAGTCGCCGAGCGCTCTCCGGCGCTGTCGTTGGAGCGGGTGCTGCGGTCGATCTGGCCCGGCGTGGGCGTGCCGGCCATGCCGTACTCGACGGGCTGGGCGATGTTGGACTCGGGGTAGATGGTCGCCCTGAGTTCAGCGAGGCCCTGCCGCCACATGGCGCCGGCGTGGCTGGCACCCCACTTGGGCTCTGTCTTGTGTGATGAGTCGTCGCCTTTCATATGTTGCTCCTTTGAATCGTTGTGTTGCTACTAATCGAGGTACCCGCCCACTCGCTCCCCGCGTCCCCCCCGCTCGTGCCGGAACCGTTCCAGCACGGACTGCTGCTCCAGGTAGAGGTCGTTCATCTCGCGGAGGCGTGCCTGCACGGCCTGCTCCGCGCTGGACTCGATCATGTAGATGGCGACGCCCGACCAGAGGAGCAGGAAGCCGAGCGGGACATCGACGAGGCTCGTGAGGAAGGCCAGGGCGATGACGGCGAGCGGCTCGTGCCGCCGCTTGATCGTCCCTTCGCTCGCGCCGAAGAATCGCATCAAGCGCGGCGTGCCGCTGTACATCGAGTGCTCGGCGAGGCCGCGGCGTTTGCTTATGTTATGTCTGGCGCACATAAGTATGTACGCGCCGAGGTAGACGTACAGGAGCGTGGGGTCGTAGCCGGGGAAGAAGGCGCCGAAGAAGAGGAGGATGAGCAGGGCGACGCCGGCCTGCACGTTGATGTACTTGTCGCCGAAGCCGCGGCGGAGGAAGACGATGGTGACCAGCGCGAAGCCGTGAATGAAAAGGAGCACCCAGTGGAACGCGCGCTGGGCGGACTTGTCGCCGGACTGGGACGAGGGTTGGTCGTGCATGGGTGTGATCCAGGAGGAGGCGAATGCCCCCACACTCGTTGACTCGAAGCGGGCATCTTCTTTCAAGGCACGCGAAGAAAATCAGGACTACAGCGCGGCCGCGGCGTCGTCCAGTTGCGGAGCGGCGAGTTACTGCGCGAACGCGGCGCGGGTCCAGATCCGTCCCGTGCTGGTGAAGCGTCGCCCGCCCTGCACAACGATCCCGTCCACTTGCATCCGGTGGGCCGGGCCGCCGGTGCGGAGGCGGGTGAACGCGGAGGGGGAGACCTCGAAGTCCATCTGCTCGCTGAAGCCGGAGGACGAGGAGGCGTTCTCGCGGAGGCCCATCGCCTGCGAGAGGAAGTCGGTCGCTTGCTGGTGGGACGTGTTCCCGCTGGCGAAGAACTGGCGTGACTTGCCGACGAGCGTCGCCGCCCATTCGTTGGTGACGGGGTCGGTGTTGGCGTGGAAGATCTTCGTGCATAGGTTGCCGAAGAGGCTGTCCGCCTCGGCGCGGCCCTTGTCGCCACCTCCAAGAGCCGCGTAGAAGTTCGAGACGTTCTGCGTGAGGTAGACGGTGGCGACGCGGGCGGCGCGGCAGGTCGTGGCGAACTGCATGTCGTAGAACGTGGCGAAGTTCTGCGCCTCGTCGGCCCAGAGGAAGACCGGTCGGGGGAGGCGGGGGGAGCGGCTCGACGTGGTGTCGCGTCGTTCGATCGAACGCTGGAAAGCGTACTTCCAGAGGACCTGCGCGAAGAGGCCGACCTCGCCGAACTCTTTCACCGGCAGGTCGATGAGGATGACCTTGCCGTCTTCGACGGCGCGGGGCGTCAGAGTGGTCTCACTGCCGAAGAGTTCGCGGAGCAGGCCGCGGTTGAGCACGTCGATCATGCTGGTGAAGCTGCTGACGATGACGCTGCGCGTCTTGTCAGAGAGAGCGGGGAACTCGCTGAGCCAGTACTCGGCGGTGATCTCGAAGTCCGCGAGTTGCCGGGGGAGAGGGGGGGACTTGGCGGTCAGGTCCGCCTCGACGAGGCAGCGCCCGCAGAAGGAGGACTTCTTCCACGCCTCGGCGTGCAGTTGCTCCAGCGAGGTCGGGGCCGAGGTGATGACGCGGTAGAGGTCCGGCACCGTGACGGTGCCGCGGGAAAGTATTAATAGGTCCACGGCGTTGCGCATGAGTTGGCGCACGGCGTTGAGCCAGTAGCCTTCATTTTCTCGCCCGCTGCCTCCGCCGCCCCCGCCACCAATGCCGGCAGCGCGGCCGGCGACTTCGAGCACGACCGACAGAAGGTTGACGACGTTCTCCGTGAGCCCCGCGCCGCTCCCGGGACGCTTGATCTCGTCATCCAGAAAGTTGAAACGCCACGGCGCGTCCTCGGCCCCGAAGACGATGAGGTCGGCGAGGCGGCCCGCCTCACGGCAGTAGCGTTCCCACACGCGGCGCTCGTCGGGCTTGGCGGTGAGTACCAGCCCGCCGTACCCGGCGGCGAGCATGCTCCGCGCGAGGAGTTGCCCGCTGCCGCTGGACTTGCCGCTCCCGGTCATGCCGAGGATGAGCGTGCCTTCAAACGAATGGCCGATGGTCCAGGAGTCGTGCTTGGCGAACGTGAACAGGGGCGTCGAGAGCGGCCAGGGGTCGGCGGGGGAGGCGCGGGGCGAGGCGGGGGAGGGGGGGCGTTTGAAGAGGCTGAGGAATCCGGGCATGGCGTGTTCCCTTTGCTACGTGCTGGCTTATGTTGCTTGCTTGCGTATTACACCGATGTATGTACATGGAATAGCCATCTGACTCGCTTCTATACCGCGAGCCACGTGGACACATCAGTCCTTCGACGTGAGCGCCCGCCGGCTCGTGAGCAGCGCCTTGATGACCAGGCCGATGACGCCCAGGTCGTCGAACCAGCCGACGAAAGGGATGAGGTCCGGCAAGAGGTCGATCGGCGAGATCACGTAGAGCAGGCCGAGGGCGATGAGCCAGGGTTTGGAGATGTTGATCTTCGACATGAGAAGTCCTTTCAGAGTGCGTGAGAACCCCACCCAACATTCGTTCCCCGACGCGTCCCCGTGCGCCGAGTGTGCGCGTCCGAGCGCCGCGCTCTGGACGGCGTGCGCCGCGGTGTCCCCTCCGGGCGCGGCGCACTCCCGTCCGCCTTCCCTCCCCGCTTGGCTCCGGGGGAGGGGGGGCCAAGCGAATGCCGTCCACTCCCTTCCGCGGGCGGCATTTGGAAGGCTCCAGATGAGCCGGAGCCTTCCATCCGTCGTGTTTGCTCGTCTCCGGCTTGCCCGGAGCCGAGCGGATGCGGCGCACTCCCGTCCGAGCGCCGTGTATTCCCGTCCGCCCCTCCATCCCGCCACGCGCCGGACCAGTCGGTGACAAGATTGCGCGGTCCGTGTGGTCGACGTTCGCATCCAGTCGTGGGCATTGAACGGAGCGTGCTACGCCCGCGCCTGCTCCGCGAGCGTGCGGGCGAAAGCGTGGAGTTCGGTCCCCTGCTCGCGGGCAGCGCGCGCCTTGGCGAGCAGTTCCTCCAGCCACGCGATAAGCG
>JBGSIF010000251.1:0-4541 GCA_041742635.1 Phycisphaerales bacterium | reverse complement strand
GCGGTGCGTGTCGATCACGGGGATCGCGGGGCCGGGAGGGGCAACCGGGCCGAAGGGGGTGGGGACGGTGTATATCGGGATGGCACGGCGCGGAGAGGAAGGCGCGGCAGAGGTGCGGCGTTTCGTGTTCACAGGCGGGCGCGCGGATATCCGGCAGCGAGCGGCGATGTCGGCGGTGGTGATGCTGCTGTTCGGGCTGCGGGGTTCGCTTGGAGGGATGAAGTTGTTGTGGGAGTCGGCGGGGTGAACACGCGGCGTGGCACGGGAAGCGGTCAGGAGTGCGAGTGTGCGTGCGCGGGGGTAGAGGCTGAGGTTGCAGAGGGTTCGTCCACGCCGGCGTGGACGCGAGCGACCAGATCGTGATAGATGGCATCGATCTCGGCGACGTGAGCGGGGTAACTCTGAAGCCCGTCGGCGGAAGCCGTGTGGATCTCGCGGGGGCTGGGGACACGGACGACGCCGGTGACGAGGCTGGTGATGTGTGAGGCGAGTTCGTCGGGGCGACCTGCGGCGAAGAGGAGGCCGTTGTGGGGCGGGGAGATCCAGTCGGGGGGGCCGCCGAGGTTGCTGGCGATGGTGAACTTGCCGGCGTGGAGAAACTCGAGCATGACGAGCGGGGAGTTCTCGAACCAGATGTGAGGGAGGACGCCGACATCGAAGTCGCCGGCGGAAGAGATGAGTTGAAGGATGTCGTACCCGCCGGCGAAAGCGACCTCGGGGAACATGCTCATGCGTTTACGGAAGGGCCAGTCGTGGCCGAGAGCGCGGATGTTGAACTGGCAGCGTTGGCGGATGCGAGGGTCGAGGAGGGGGATGGCCTGAAGGAGGACTTCGAGGCCTTTGTTGTTGCGGGTGGTGCCGTAGAACCCGAAGCGGAGGGGCCGGGTGGCGGTCTTTGGATCCCAGGGGGAGACGTCGTAAAAGGGGGAACGGCGTGCGCGGCGGTTGATCTGATCGAAGTGGGGCTGGCCGAGGCGGACCCAGCGGGATTTGGCTTCGATCAGGCCCATGGCGATGTGGGCGCGAAGGAGAAAACGGCTGGGGGGGATGATCATCGAAGCGGTGTTCAGAGAATCGATGCCCGCGACGCGGCGCTTGCCATAGTTGTTCAGGACGGTGAGGTGGTGGGTGGATGCGAGGAAGCGTTCGTTGGTATCGGGTGTAGAGACGGCGAGTTCGCGGGGCTGTTCGTTTGGCGCGAGAGGGAGGTCGTGGCGCACGAGTCCGAGGGGGTTGGATTGGAGGTGGCTGGAGGCGGTGACGGATTCGAAGCCGAGGTGGAGTTCGGGATCAACGAGGCGGTCGGGGTTGGGGGGGCCGGGAACCCAGCGCTGGATCAAGCGACCGTTGAAGAGGCGAGCGAGCGTTGGGCGGAGCGCGGCTTTGAAGCGTCGCGCGACCTCGGGGGTGTAGGGGCCGAAGAGTTCTTCGAGGGTTTGGCGGACGGCGCGGCGGCGCTTGAGTGCGGTGGGGTCCATGGGGGGCAGGCAATGGACGCAGCGGCGGCCGCCGTCGTAGTCCATGCAGACGCTGTGCTCTTTGTAGAGCAGGTCAACTTGGGGGCAAACGTACCAATAGTTGTGGGGCGTGACGACGACGGGGCGGCGCGGGGAGGAGGCGCGGCCGCGTCGGATGGCGGGGATGAGGTCGAGGCCGAACCCCTCGAGGGAATGGATGTGGACGATATCGGCGCGGACTGAATCGAGCCAATCCAGAACGAGAGCGGCCTGGATGGGGGAGCCGACTTCGGCGGTCATGTTCTGGAAGTTGGAGGCGGCGGGGGAAAGGTTGGGGGAGTTGCGGAGGTCGAAGCATTGCACGCCGCCCCAGGTTTCGCGGCGGACGATGTGCGGGCTGCGCTTGCGGAGGCGGTATGTCATGCCGGACTGGAGGTAGAAGACCTGGTGTCCGGCCATGACTAGCCCGCGTGCGAGTTCGGAGGCGGAAAGGTTGTAGCCGGAGCCTTCCCAGGCTTGTGCGGAGAGGCGTGCCCAGCCGAGGATGACGACACGGAGTGGGCGCGAGGTTTTCATCCATCCCGAAGCGGGTGATGGTGCGGGAGGCGAAGGGGGCTGGTGGGCCGGTGCGCCGGGATGGGATGAAGAGGGGGTCGCCATGCGAAGAGAAGAGGCGGATCAAGCCACGAGATCAAAAGTAGGCGAGAGGATTCAAGCCCGCATACCGCGCGCGAAGAAGGACCATTCAAGGCAGAGGAGTAAGAGAGCGGCGGCGACGAGCCAGTGCCAGATTTCACGGCGAGACTCGATCGTGTCGGCGAGGTCTCGCGTGGAACTGGAAGCCGGAAGAGCGAGGCGGGTGGCAACGGCGGCGCGAGATTCCCAGGGGTCGGCGAGGTTGACGGCGAGCGAGCCGGAAGAGCCGGTAAGGTCAGTGCCGGCGGCGCGGACTCGGTAGATGCCGGCGCGTTCGAGCGTGCCGACGATGATCTCGGCGGGGGGTGACGCATCGGGCGGGGTACTGGAAGGTGCGGGGGTATGGCCGCGGCGGACGATGGCGGTGGTGGCCAGAGGGCCGGTGATGAAGGCTTGTGTAACGGCCGACGGGAGGGTGTTTTGGGGGATCGCGACGGAGATAGGTTCGTCGGTGCGGTACGAACGAGAGGCGATGCCGGATTGAACGAGAGCGAGGTGCTCGACGGCGTTGACGATGAAGACGGGGAATGAGAACTCGATCCCCCAGTTGGACTGCGCGAGTTCAAAGGCCAGGACGAGGCGTTTGGCACCGGCCAGAGTGGGGGCGATGGGGGTGCCGGGGGCACCTGGTGTGGATCCGGGTTGATCGCGGGTCTCGGCTGGGCCGATGGGTTCGAGGAGTGCGATAAGGGGGCCGCTGATGGTTCCGGTGCCGGTGGCGTCGCCCCAGGCGAGCGGGATGGAGTTGATGCTCGGTGAATCGGGGAGGGTCATTCGCATGGGGGGAGCGATGAGGATGGTGTCGAGCGTGACGGAACGCATGATGGGATGGGTGCGGCGCCAGGTGCTGAAACGCGCGGTGTCGGATTCGGAATCGAGGGAAGGACGAACGGAAAGGCCCGGGACGGGGAGGCCGGCACCGATACTGATCGACGGCGAAGGTGGGAGTCGTTCGGGGCGGTAGCGATCAAAGACGACCAGGTCCCAATCGGAGAGGCGTGAGGTGAACTCGTTGCCGGTGGGGTCGATGACGCGCGCGCCGGAGGCGAACTGTTCGTAATAGGCGGGGGGGATGGTTGAAAGGGCTGCGGGTGCGAGGCCGTCAAGGGCGAGCATGAGCAGTTCGTCGGGGGCGGCGTCGGGGGCCACGACCAGGATTCGTGGAGTGCGGGCGGGAGCGAGAACAACGGCGGCGGCGTTGTCGCTCGTGAGCAAGTCGATGGCGGGGAGAGAGACAACGAGCGTGCCGCCTTCGGGTGAATCGATCTCGAAGATGACGGGAGCCTCGAATGAAGCGGGGGCGAGGGAGTCAGATGAGGCGGGAGAGGTTGCGGTGGGCAAGGGGGCGGCGTTTGGGATGGGGCCGACGGTGAAGGAACGGGAATCGGCGTCGCGTCCGTTGATGCGGAGCCGCGCGGAGCCGCGGATCGTGCGGGGCGAGTTGGATTGAACACGGACGAAGACGCGGACCGTGGAGGGGGATTCGGTATCACGGCGAGCGCTGATGGCGGTGATGCCGAGATTTTCGGTGGGTAGGATCGAGTCGAAGGTGGAGGGAACGGGGGGCGATTCCGTAGCGGATGGCACGGTTGGAGTGGGGCCGATTTGTATGTAGCGGAGCAAGGCGTTTGGCGTGACGAGGTCGGCGGGCGGATCCTTGAACGAGCCATCGCTGAATATGAACAGGGTGGTGGGTTCGGTGGCCTGCGATTCGTCGGTGGAAGTGGTGAGTCCGGCGACGAGTTGCAAAGCGGCGGCGAGGGTTGCGGGTTGATCCGACTGGGTGATTGAGTCAATCGCTTCGCGGATCGCGGCGGGGTCGGTGGAGAAGGGGAGCCGGACACGCGGTGCGGCGGCGAAATCGATGACGCAGACGGAAGTGGGCGGCTGACTGGAGCCGAAGATACGCGAGAGCCAGCCGGTGCCGCTGAGTTTGTCGAGGATCCGTTGCGCTTCGATTTTGGCTTGGGCGAGGCGGGTGACGCGGGTGGCGGCAAGGGAGTCGGAGGCTGCGGTGTTGTCGAATGCGTCGAGGGCGTCCATGGAAGCCGAGCGGTCGATGAGGAAGACGACGCGGCGGGTCGCGCCGAGGGGGTCGTGCAGCGCGGGGCGTGCCAAGGCGAGCAGCAGCGCGGCGAGGATGAGTAGTTGAACGAGCAAGAGGAAAGAGATACGCAGCCAGCGGAAGGGGGTGTTGACCTGGAGGTCTTTCGTGGCGCGTTCCCAAAGGAGTGTTGAACTGACACGGACCGCGCGTCGGCGCAACTTGAGGAAGTAATAGAGCAGCAGGATCGGGAGGGCGATGCAGGCGGCGATGATCGCCGGGAGGGGCGTGAGGAAAGTCACGCGGCGGCCCCGGGGTTGGCCGGCGCGGTGGGGGCCGGCGCG
>JBGSIF010000250.1:0-3082 GCA_041742635.1 Phycisphaerales bacterium | reverse complement strand
CCGCGCCCGCCGCGGAACGCTCCCGCGTCCTGCTGCGCCTCGCCGACCTGATCGAGCGCGACGTAGAAGCCCTCGCCCGTGCCGAGTCGATCGACTCGGGCAAGCCCATCGCGCTGGCACGATCGGTGGACATCCCCCGTGCCGCCACCAACTTCCGTTTCTTCGCCACCGCGATACTTCATGCACAGTCCGAGTTCCACGACTCGGGGGTGGGTAACGCCGGGGGGGGAATGAACTTCACCCTCCGCCGCCCGCGCGGCGTCGCGGGGCTTATCTCGCCGTGGAACCTCCCGCTCTATCTCTTGTCGTGGAAAATCGCCCCCGCGCTCGCCGCTGGTTGCACCGCCGTCGCCAAACCTTCCGAAGTCACCCCCACCACCGCGGCGATGCTCGCCCACCTCTCGCTCGAAGCCGGCATACCCCCGGGTGTCCTCAACATCATCCACGGCTCCGGCTCCCGCGCCGGCGCGGCGATCGTGACGCACCCGGACATCACCACGATTTCGTTCACCGGCTCCACCGGCGTCGGTCAGTGGATCGCTCAGCACGCCGGGCCGATGTTCAAACGCCTCTCGCTCGAACTCGGCGGCAAAAACCCGTTCATCGTCTTCGCCGACGCTTCGATGCCCGACGCCCTCGACACGGCCGTCCGCGCCGCTTTCACCAACTCCGGCCAGATCTGCCTCTGCGGCTCACGCCTGCTTGTCCACCGCCCGATCTATCACGAGTTCCTCGCCGGGTTCGTCAAACGCGCGAGTGCCCTCCGCCTCGGCGACCCCCTCGACGACACCACCCAGATCGGCCCCCTCGTCTCCCTCGCCCACCGCGCCAAAGTCGCTTCTTACGTCGAACTCGCCAAGCAACTCGGCGGCCACATCCTCTGCGGCGGCGAGCCACCACCGCCCACGTCCCTCTCGGCACGCGTCCGCGCCGGCGCGTTCTTTCTCCCCACCGTCATCGCCGGGCTTGATCCCGCCTGCCGCGTCGAGCAAGAAGAAATTTTCGGCCCCGTCGTTACGGTGCAGCCGTTCGACGACGAAGCCCACGCACTCGCGCTGGCCAATGCCACCCCGTACGGCCTCGCCGCGACCCTTTGGACCCAGGACCTCTCGCGCGCGACGCGCCTCGCGGCGAAACTCGACACCGGCCTCGTCTGGATCAACACCTGGATGAACCGCGACCTGCGTACACCCTTCGGCGGGATGAAACAGAGCGGCGTCGGTCGAGAGGGCGGCTGGGACGCCCTGCGTTTCTTCACCGAGCCAAAGAACGTCTGCATCTGCTAACTGGTCGCCATTCACGTTGGACCATCCACAGGGCGGCGTCACGGCTCGCCCGCCGCCACCCGCAGGAACGTCGCCGTGTACCCCACCGACCATACCCGCCCACGGTCGGTCCTGTCGGCCCACACGATCCGCACGAAGGACATATCGTCCCAGGCGCGGCCGTTGTGATCGATGAGCGTTCCTACTTGGAGCGGATGCGTGAGTTGCGCCGTGACAGCGTCGCGCAGCACCCATAGCGCCGAATCGCTCGCCGCTTGCAGTCGCCCGGTGACGAGCACGCTCAGTTCCAGCGGCCCCACTGGGGTCGAGCCTGCCTGGAAGGGATTGACACGGGCATTGACAAGCAGGTACTCCCCCTCGACACCGACGCTGAAGCGGTGCGGGCCGGAGTTGAATATGCCGAATGATTGATAGGTGCTGGCCATGGGTTCGTCCTTGCGTGTCGTTCATTGGCGATCGTTTATATCACGCCGTCGCTCGCGTCTTCGATCGTGACCGGGTCCGCGATACCGTCGCTCGAAAGGGCGATCAGTGTGATCGACTGCACCGCGCCGCGCACCCGACCGACCTCATGGAGGACGGCAGTGATTACGCACGATGCCCGAACACGCCGTCGTAGCCCGTCGCTCGCCGACGGCGCGGTGTACAGCACCAGTTCACCCTGCTGCGAGGGCTTGGGTGTGCCGACATCATCTCGTGCGAGTTCTCGTGTGACGCGCATCACGATCCGCTGTTCGGGCACATCCGCGAGCGTGACATGCGGCCCCAGGTCGCCGCGCTCGACGACAACTTTGTCTCCAGTGCGATCGACCTGCACGACCGTGACATCGGTCCATGTCACCGAACCGAACTTCACGAGCGGTGGATTGAGTACGAGCATCGCATTCTCCATATAGGTCCGTGTTGCACGAGAGTGAGTGACGAACAAGTCTTCAGCCACGGGTGAGTTGGATGATGTTCATCCGTCGGGTGGCGTCGGCGATCCCATCGGCGTTGGTGTCGATCCGTGCCGCGACCAGTGTGCGTTCCTGTGCAAAGAGCCTGCGGTACATCTCGGCACGTTCGCCGAGCGGCGAGTTCGGCCCGTTCAGCGAGGCCGCCGCGGAGTAGATCAGGTGCAGCGCTCTCAGTGCGGTCACCAGCCACAGCGTGTGTGGGTTGAGGATGCTGGCTTCCGTGACGACGCCTGATTCCGCCGAATCGCTCGGGTCAATTCCCAGCATCCGCAGCACCTGCGTGTGCGCCAGCGAAAGTTGGGGTCTGAACGTGGGCACGATCACCGGCTTGGTACCCAGCGCGGGCGGCGGGATGAGCGGTCCGGCTGGGTCCGTCCGGACGAGTGATACGTGGACCTGCTTCGCGGCCGCAACGCTGGTGATCTCGCACGGGGTCGCGTCGTAGACCGCGACGTGTCCCGCCGCGATTCCTTGCGCCCCGACGTCGCCTGTTGCAAGGGTGAGCAGCGTCCCGCTCAGCGTGCCCGTTGTAACGAGCAGCCGCTGGCCGACCCACGCGGCGTCACGGAACAAGTTCGGCTCCAGCAACAGCAAATCTCGGTCGTTGGCGAACATGGTTGTCTCCGGTTGATCAGTGCTCGGTTACCAACGGTGGATTCACCGAGGAGAAGTGTGCGGTGGATTCGGGATTCGGAACCGGTACCGCGGAGCGTCAGCCCGGCGGCCCGAGAAGAAGGAGCGGTGTGTCGTCGAACACCGTCGAAGGAGATCGCGTGTGGATGCGTGCGGTTGGGGTGGAAGTACAAGTAGGGTGGCGACGATGCGGGGAGGGCCGGCGCC
>JBGSIF010000249.1:0-4498 GCA_041742635.1 Phycisphaerales bacterium | reverse complement strand
CCCCCCCCCGGTGCCTTGGCACGCGCCGCGGGCGAAACGGGCTTCGACCGCCACTGCGCGCACACTGCGTGCATCAACTTCCGCACCGCGTCCGCGAACGACACCGTCCCGTCGATGAAGTAGTCTTCGACCCCAACGGGGAACTCGATCCCGTGGTTCTTCCACACATCGAACTTCACCACCCCCAGCCGATCTTTCGGGAGCCAGTGTTCGATCAGCAGCACCCGCGGCCGCCCCGGGATCAGCCACCGCCCGTGATGCACCTTGAGCCCCTGCCGGTCCAGGTCATCGATCACGCGCGCGATCCACCCCGTCGGCGGGCGCGGCTCGAAATCCAGCGCGGCCTTGGCCTCCACATACGGCCCCACCAGCCAGTACCGGTTCCGCCACCGCTGCACCATCCGCGGCGCTTTCGACCTCAGCACCTGATAGATCCCCCCCAGTTGATTGCACACCTCCCATGCCACCTCGAACAGCACCGCTCCCGGCGGCGCGCGCTCGGAGTCTACTCCCGCCTGCGCAAGCGGATGCGACGGATCCTGGGCCGAGTCGGCGTGGCTGAAGTTCAATCGAGGGAACATGCGGCGTCACTGTACCACATACCAACGATCGGCGCGCAACCTAGATCTCAGACCATTTTGTAGGTAGACACCACTCTGGCGCTCGTCCGATAGCAACTACCTGCGCCTCGGCTCGCAGCCCCGTGGATCACCTCGTTCTTGGGATACAGTTCTGTCATTCTCTCGTGGTATCGCACGACTCCTGAAAGGCCTCGATATGTTCTTGCCACACCCGCGTTGTGCCGCGATCTCGATCATCGCGCTCGCCGTCGCCTCGCCCGTCCTCGCCCAGTGGTCCACCGACCCCGCGCTGAACAACTCCATCGCCGACGGGCCGGCCGAGCAGGTACTCCCCAAAGTCGCCGTCTCCCCCGACGGGGGCTGCTACATCTCCTGGTTCCAAAACGAAGGAGGAAACTACAACGTCTACATGCAGCGCCTCAGTGCCGATGGCGTCGAGCAATGGCCCCACGGCGGGGTCCTCGTCAGCAACCAGCCCTCACTCACTTCCCTCGTTGATTACGACCTTCTCGCCGATGCACAGGGCAACGCCGTCGTCGTCTTCACCGACGCCCGTACCGGCACCGACCGTGATGTCTTCGCCTACCGCGTCAGCGCGGCGGGCACGCCCATGTGGGGTACCAACGGCCTTGCCCTCTCCAACGACGCCATCTTCGAGGCCGACCCGCGCGTCGTCCAGAACTCCAACGGCGACTTCGTCTTCGTCTGGCCACGGATCAATGGCACCGCCGACGGCTCCGGCCTCGTCATGCAAATCGCCTCGCCAGATGGCACCCCGCAGTTCCCCGCCGGCGGGATCATCCTCCTTACCGGCAGCACCACCAACGAGAACCCATCCTTCTGCGAAATCGTCGCCGCCGACGACGGCAACGTCATCGTCTCCTGGCTCCGAGACACCCGCACCTTCTCCAGCCTCCGCCACGTCATCACCCAAAAGTTCAACTCCGCCGGCGTACCCGCCTGGAATAACGTCGCCCCGGTCGTCGTTTCCAATGCCATCTCCGTCCCCATTGCCCATCGCCCGCGGCTCGCCTCTGACGGCAGCGGGGGCGCGGTCTACGTCTGGCACGATACCCGCAAAGCCAACCGCTTCGATGCCTGGGTCCAGCGCGTCAACTCGATGGGCCAGATCCTTTTCACAACCAACGGCGCACAGGTCGCCGCAAACCCGACGACCCAGCACGTCGATCCCGCCATGTCGTTCAACCGCGAGACCGGCGAGGTCTTCGTGGCATGGAACGAGCGGAATCTCGCGCAGTCCCAGTGGGGCATCTTCGCACAGAAACTCGACCCCGCGGGCGCACGGCAATGGACCGACGCGGGCCGTGCGCTTATCCCCGTCAACGGGACGAATAAGTTGTTCCCCCGCATCGCTCGCGCCGGCGACGGCGCGATGGTCTTCTGCCTCGAAGAACCCAACACCCCGCTCCCGGGTAGCCGGGTGCTGGGGATGCGGGTCGATTCGATGGGCGATTTTGTGTGGGCAGGCTCTCCGATCGAGATCGCATCAACCCTCAGCACCAAGGGGCGGCTCCCGCTGGCGGTCGCCGCCGATGGCGCCGCGCTGCTCGCGTGGGAAGACAACCGCGCCGGCACCATTGATGTCTTCGCCCAGCGCGTGAACCCCGACGGCACCCTGGGCGGGCCTTCCTGCGCCGCCGATTGGAACACCGACGGTGCCGCCAACAGCCAAGACTTCTTCGATTTTCTCGCCGACCTCTTCATGGGCGACGCTGATTTCAACATGTCCGGCACGACTGATAGTCAGGATTTTTTCGACTTCCTCACTGCTTTCTTCGCGGGCTGCGACTGAACTTAGGCTAGTTTGTTCGTCCGAACTTGCTTCATGTTGATTGTGATGTAGTATCGACCTGTTCGGTCGCACAGCATCCCGCCGGTCTCTCTCCGGATTGGGATTTGGTCCGCCGTGTTATCGGAACTCTCTCTTGTGTTAGGAACTTCCCATGCGCTGTAGTTGTGTCCTTCTCGCGGCGGCGAGCGCTCTTGCCTTGCCCGGTCCGTCCGTTCTCGCCGATGTCACCCTGAACGCATCCATGACCGTCGATAACGTCTTCGCGGCCTCTATCAGTACTAGCCCGACGCTCCCCGGCACGACATTCCTCACCGGGGCCGATTGGCAACAAACGTTCTCCGGCTCTACCGTCTTCCCCGGCGCGGGTACGTACTACCTGCACATCCTCGCCACCGACCAGGGCCGCCCCGAGATGTTCATCGGGCAGTTCTCGCTCGCGGGCGACGCGGGTTCAACGTTCAGCAACGGTACCTCGTCGCTGCTCTCCAACGCTTCTGACTGGGTTGTGAGTAACACCGGTTTCGGGCTTGACACCGTCGCGCCGCTCGACATCGCCGGCAACGGCGGCGGCCCCTGGGGCACGCGACCCGGCATCGATGCTGCCGCCCGCCACCTATGGGCTCCTAACTTCACGTCCACCGTGTACTTCTCCACTGCTATCACCATCGTTCCTGCACCCGCCGGCGGCGCGGCGATCGCCTTTGGCGTGCTTGCTTTCGGGCGTCGTCGTCGATGACCACTCCTGGGCGTCACCGGACCCGAGTGAGCCCGCCCCGGCGGCCTCGTGTGCCCAGTGTCGTGCAGTTTATTAGCGTTGGTTGCCAAACAAGGTGCAATCTCCGAACATCCCGTGATGCCGTGCGCTTACACTGCGCCTTGCATGTCTACCCCGCGCCGACGTTGGATCCCCGCCTCGCTCCAGCCGCACTTCATGGCGCTCGCGCCGCTGGATGCCTGGGCGCGGCTTCTGCTGTTCCCGCGCGCGCGGGTGCCGGCCCGGTACTGGCCACGACTGATCCTCAATCTCTTTCTCGCAATATTCGGCACGATCCTGACCCTCCCCGAGCGACTCCTCCTCTGGCCCTGGCTCACGCTCAAATCCCTCGCCACCAAGAACACGATCGAGCACCCGCCGGGCGCAGTGGTCGTGCTGGGCTATTTCCGCTCGGGGACGACGCACCTGCACTATTTGCTGACGTGCGACAAGCGGTTTATCACGCCGCGGTGGTACGAGGCGCTGGTGCCGCAGGGGTTTGTGCTTTCGTGGAACTTTTTGCGCGTGCTGCTGGTGGCGTTCCTCTCGACCAAGCGCCCGCAGGACGACATGGCCTTCGGGCCGGAATGGCCCGCGGAGGACGACTTTGCGCTCTCGAACTGGGCGCTGGCCTCCAGCCTGCCGGGGCGCGTCATCCTGCCGCGGATGCACGATCACTACGGGCGGTTTCATTCCCTTGCCGAACTCAATGAACGCGAACGAGCCCGCTGGCGGCGCTATCAATGGGCATTCTTGTACAAAATGACCTTGTTCGCGCCGAAACGTCGTTTGTTACTCAAAACGCCCTGTCACACCGCACGGGTCGGCGAACTGCTGCGGATGTTCACTGGGAATGCCCCGAGGCCCGGGCGGATCAAGTTCATCCACCTGTCGCGGGACGCCGGGCCGGTGCTGAAGTCCAACGTAGCGATGATGGAACGCATGTCGATCTATCACCTGCAAGATCCACCCATCGGGGGCGAAGCCGAGTTCCGCGCGCGCATCACGCGCGAGTATGACCTGACCGAGCGAGCATTCCTGGACGAGAAGCACCAAATCCCGCCCGGCGACCTGGTGATGATGCGGTACGAGGACCTGATCGCGGATCCGATGAATGAGATGAAGCGGGCATACGCCTCGCTGGGGATCGAATGGACCCCGAGTTACGAACACAAACTGCTGGAATACCTCGATTCGGTTCGAGAATACCGCACGGCGAGCGAGAAGCAGCGGCCGGCGTCACTGGAGCCGGGCACCAAGAAAGCACCCGATCCCGTGCCCGCCGAACTGGAGTGGATGCACGAGGCGTTCGGGCACGACCGCCCGGCGCGCGCCAAAGCAGCGTTGCCG
>JBGSIF010000248.1:0-20338 GCA_041742635.1 Phycisphaerales bacterium | reverse complement strand
TCGCAGCGGCGGGAAGAAATCCTGGCCGCGATCCGCGACCATCAGGTGATCGTGATCAGCGGCGAAACCGGCTCCGGCAAGTCAACGCAGATTCCCAAGTTCTGCCTGGAACTGGGGCGCGGCGTCAACGGGCTGATCGGGCATACGCAGCCGCGCCGCATCGCGGCGAGATCGGTGGCGGCGCGCGTCGCGGAGGAACTGCGCACCCCGCTCGGGCACGCGGTGGGATACAAAGTCCGATTCGGCGACAAGACGACCCCCGATACATGCATCAAGGTCATGACCGATGGGATCCTCCTCGCCGAGGTGCAGGGCGACCCGCTCCTCGAGCAGTACGACACCCTCATCATCGATGAAGCCCACGAACGATCGCTCAATATCGATTTCCTGCTGGGAATTATCCGGCGATTGCTCCCCCAGCGCCCCGACCTCAAACTGATCATCACCTCCGCGACCATCGATCCCGAGCGATTCGCACGCCACTTCGGCACCGAGCCGATTGGTGGCCTCGATGATGTTCAACCATCCGCTCCCGAGTGCACATATGCACTGAGGGGAACTCCTTCGGATGGCGATACGTCTGGCGAACGCGCGTCATGCACCCGCATGATCGCCGGCGTGCCCGTCGTGGAAGTTTCAGGCCGCACCTACCCCGTCGAGGTCCAATATCGGCCCATGCTGGCAGCGACTCCGGACGAAGACGAACCGGACTTGGAAGAGTCGATCCTGCACGCCGTGGACGAACTCGCGCGAGTCGGCCCCGGCGACATCTTGGTATTTTTATCGGGAGAGCGCGAGATCCGGGAGACCGCCGAAGCGCTCCGCAAGCATCATCCGCCGGGGACGGAGATCGTCCCGCTCTACGCTCGGCTCTCGTCCGCCGAGCAGCAGCGTGTCTTCGAGCCGCACAAAGGACGCCGCATCGTCCTGGCGACCAACGTCGCCGAGACATCACTGACGGTGCCCGGGATCCGCTACGTCGTGGACCCCGGGACGGCACGGATGTCCCGTTATTCGACGCGGACGAAGGTGCAGCGGCTGCCGGTAGAGCCGGTCTCGCAGGCCGCCGCAGACCAACGCAAGGGTCGCTGTGGCCGTGTCGGCGCAGGCGTCTGCATCCGCTTGTATTCAGAGGAAGATTTCCTCGGGCGCCCACGCTTCACCGAGCCTGAAGTGCTCCGGACCAACCTTGCCAACGTGATCCTCCAGATGAAATCGATGAGGCTCGGCGAGGTCGTTGACTTCCCGTTCGTCGATCCTCCCGAGTCGCGGCTGATCCGCGATGGATACGACACCCTGCACGAACTCGGCGCGGTTGATGAACGGGGCGACCTCACGCCGCTGGGGGTGGAACTGGCCAAGTTTCCCATCGATCCCAGACTTGGGCGGATGCTCCTCGCCGCGAGCAAGGAAGACTGCGTTGCGGAGGTGCTCGTCATTGCCGCCGCGCTTTCCGTGCAGGATCCGCGCGAGCGCCCGCTCGACAAACAAGACGCCGCCGACGAGGCTCACAAACGCTTCATTACCATCCCGCCCGGAAAAGACGGCCGGCTCGGCGACCCGCGCGACGCATCGGACTTCATCACACTCCTCAACCTCTGGCGCGCGTACCAGGCCGTTTCGGATCATCTCTCGCACAGTAAACTCCGCAAGTGGTGCCACGAACATTTCTTGTCCTTCGTCCGCATGCGCGAATGGCGGGACATTCATTCTCAGTTGCTCACGCTCGTCGGCGAAATGGGCCTCACCAGCGGCGGCTCGGAAATCGCGGGCGTGAAGCCAGTGAACGAAGCGCGCCGCGGCACCTCTCGCCCGGTCGTGCCCGCAGCGGCTTCGGGACACCGGCGTTCGCCTGCGTTGCAGCCGAGAAAAAAACCCGCGAGCCATGGTCAGCGCGGCACGCCATCCCCCGCCGCACCCGCACGCCGTGCCGATGATGATTCGGTTCACCGCGCCCTCCTCGCCGGCCTGCTCTCCAACGTCGGCAACAAAGCCGACGGGAAGGACGCCGGTCCCGGTGAATACCTCGGTACCCGCGGCACCCGCTTTTTCATCTTCCCCGGTTCAGCGCTGCACCGCCAGAACCCCAAGTGGGTCATGGCCGCTGAGGTCGTGCAGACCGCCCGGGTCTACGCCCGTTCGGTGTCGAAAGTGCATCCGTGGTGGATCGAAGAAATCGGCGGGCACCTTGTCGAACGCGCCTATTCAGATCCCCACTGGAACGCCGAGCGTGCGCGCGTCGATGCGTTCGAGAAAGTGTCGCTCTTTGGGCTTGAGATCGTCCCGCGTCGATCGGCCCACTACGGCCCGGTCGATCCCCGCGCGTCGCGTGATCTTTTCATCCACCACGCGCTCGTGCTTGGTGAGTATTTCAGCAAAGCGCCTTTCTGTCTTCACAACGCCGAGGTCGTCGTGCGTGTCAAGTCGCTCGAAGCCAAGGCACGCACGCACCACTTGCTGGCGTCCGTCGAGCAGCGCTACGACTTCTTTCACCAGCGTATTCCCGCGGGTGTATTCAGTGGTGAAACATTCGAGGCCTGGCGACGCCAGGCCGAGCGGGGGAACCCTCGCCTGCTGTTCATGTCCGCGTCGGATGCGATGGATGAAGCACAGGCAGCGCGGATCACGCCTGACCTGTTCCCCGATACCATCGCGCTTTGGGCACGAACAGAACAAGACGACATGGACCCGCGGCCGCGTGGGGTGATCCCGCTCTCCTATCGGTATGAACCGGGGCATCCCGACGACGGGGTGACCGCGACCGTGCCGGTCGAAGCACTGAACGACATGAGCGAGATCCGGGCTGAGTGGCTCGTGCCGGGGCTGCTCAAAGAGAAGATCACCGAGTTGATCCGCGGGCTGCCCAAAGAGTTCCGCGTCCGTTTCGTGCCCGCGCCGGACTTTGCCGAGCGGTGTATGCCGCTTATCGGGCCTGCGACGCAGCGGCTTTCGCGCGCGCTGGCGCAGACGCTGCGTGATCTCACCGGCGTCAACGTGCCGCCGGACGAATGGCGCGACGGCGACTTGCCCGAATACCTTCGACTCAACTTTTCGGTGGTTGATACCGCCGGGGTGCGAATCGCGGGCGGACGCGACCTGGCGCGCCTTAAACTCCAGTTGCGATCTCGCCTGCGAGAAGCACTCGTGGAAGTTCGTGACGCGCGGTTCAATCGCACCGGGGTTCAGGCGTGGGACTTCGGGACGCTGCCCGCCCGAGCGAGCGTGACGAGCCGCGGGCTGACGATCACGGGCTACCCGGCGATCATCGACGCGGCATCCAAAGACTGGGGCGGCACCGGTGCAGTAGCCACCGGCGCGGGGTCCGTTTCGCTCCGCTTGCTCGATTCACCCGAGTCGGCCGCGCTCGCTTCTCGCGCCGGGGTGCGACGTTTGTTCGCCATCCACATGGAAAAGGAACTCGCATTCACCCTGCGCAGCCTGCCGGGGTTTCAACGGCTCGTGATGCAGTTCGCTAGCCTCGGCTCGTCCGAGCAACTGCGATCGGAGTTGTCGGACTTCGTAGTCGAGCGAGCGTTTCTGAAGGACGACCGTCCGGTACGCAGCGAAGCCGAGTTCCGGTCCCGGCTTGATCCCGGTTGGAGCAACCTCGCCCGAGTGGCTCAGGACTGCGGAACCCTCACAACCGAGATTCTCGCGGCCTACCAGCCCGTCGCGGCGTGCATCGGGTTCCGGCGCGAAGGGGTGAACGCTCCGAAAAAGGGAAGTTCAGGGATTTTCATTCCGGATGAATGGGCACACGCCGCCGAAGACATCCGTGCGCAGTTGAACCGGCTTATGCGTGTCGGATTCCTTGTCGAAACACCCGCCGCGTGGTTGCTGCATTATCCCCGCTACCTAGCAGCAATTCGGCTTCGATGGCAGAAACTCCAATCGCACGGCCCCGCTCGTGACGCGCGCGCCATGAACGAACTGGAACCGATTGAACGAGCTTGGGAGATCCGAGCCGCTCGGGCCGCCGAACTGGGCATCCTCGATGCTCAGGTTGGGCACATCGGTTGGATGATCGAAGAACTCCGTGTTTCCCTGTTCGCGCAGGAACTCCGCACCTCGATCCCGGTTTCGACCAAACGCATCACCGAACAACTGCGTTTGTCGCTCGAAGCCTGATCGTCTTTGCTCAACGCTTAAATAAAGCACCCCCGGCGAGGTGGGAGTCGCTCGGGGGCGCGAAGGGAAGAAACCGATTGTCAGCCGCGGCGGCGTCCGCCGGGCGAAGATGCTTCATATCAACCGCGATGCTTCGCGGGCGTACCGAACAAGGCCAACGAGTCACGGTCCATTACCCGTCAAAGAACCATCCGTCCAACCAGAAAAGACATGCACGAGACCGGGGATCGGTTGCGGTCGGCAGGGCTCCGTGGCCTGTGGCCTGTCCCGTCGCCGTGTGAGATCCGTCGTCGGATAGTCCCTCATCCTGGACCGGGGCGCAAGATCCTTCCAGACGCCAGGGTCCGCCGGTCCCGTGCATGTGATCCGATTCGAGCAGTTCGGCACGAGTCAACCGACTGCTACATGTCGGCGTCGAACTGTTCCTGCTTGATGCATGTCTGATCAACTGCACCCCATCGAGTTCCCGCAGTTGAGGCACTTGTAGCATGTCCCGCTGCGGACAGTGATCGCGCCGCACCCATCACAGGCCGGTGCATCACCCATGTTGTTTTTCATCGAGAGCGAGAGCGCGCCGGCGAGGGCGGCTTTTCCCGAGTCGGCGTGCGAATGCCGAGTCGTCATCACCCCGCTGTAGTGCTGTGTTGTCACGTCCAAACAACTCGACCGCCCCACGCGAAGGTTCGTCTGGCTCACGTCCGAGCGTACCCCGATCCGGTCCTGATCGTCCGATGTCGGCGGCGTCGTCTCCGGGCCGTCGGCTCTCGATCGCGCTTCCATGCGATCGACGTGTGTCGTGTTCCATGTGCGGGTGTCCTCCGTGACAGGTGATCCAAAAGACGCCGGGACGGAGCGAGAGTCGTGTGCGGGCTGACCCACGATTCCGTGGTGGGCGGCATTCTCCGCCCCGGCGTTGTACGTTGCCCCACCCATCCCACCGCCCCCGCTCGCGTCACCCCCAACAGTCGGCGTCCCCCGCATCGGGGCGTTCGCCTCGCGGTACCCAGGGATGAACTCCATGCCCATCCACCGGAAAATATAATCCACCAGGCTCTTAGCAAACGGGATATCCCGATTCGTCGTCATCCCCGCCGGCTCGAACCGCTGGTGCGTGAACTTATTAACCAGCCCTTCGATCGGAACCCCATATTGCAAGGCGACGGACACCGCAGTCCCCAGCGAGTCCATCAGTCCGCCGATCGTCGATCCCTCCTTGGCCATCGTGATGAACAGTTCCCCGGGCATCCCGTCTTCGTACAAACCAACGGTCAGATACCCCTCGTGTCCGCCGATATTGAACTTGTGCGTGATCGACGCCCGGGTGTCGGCGAGCCGACGTCGCATCGGTCGTTCGACAATCCGCACCATCGGCTCGGGTAGCCCACTGGGTAGCCCCACTCTCCGAGTGGGGTCTTCGCTCAACTCCGCGGGCGGCTTCCACCCAGACCCCTTGAGTTCCTCAATCGCCGCAATCCTTGCCGCCGCCATCTGGGCCGCTTTCTCCGATTCCGCAGATTTCTTTGAGTCGGCCTCCGTGTCGTCGCTCGCGTCGGACGTGCTATTCAACGGCTGGCTGAGTTTGCAGCCGTCACGGTAGAGTGCATTGGCCTTCAGCCCGAGTTCCCACGACAGCCGATAGCACGCTTTGATATCCTCGATACTCGCGCTGTTGGGCAGGTTGATCGTCTTGCTGATCGCACCCGAGATGAACGGCTGCGCCGCCGCCATCATCCGGATGTGCCCTTGTGCTTCAATGAAACGCACGCCCTTCTTCCCGCAGGTGTTCGCACAATCGAACACCGAGAGGTGTTCATCACGCAGGTGTGGAGCCCCTTCGATCGTCTGCGTCCCACAAATGATCTCGTTGAGCGCATCGATCTGCGACTTGTCAAGCCCGATGTGCCGAAGGAGATTGAACGACGGATCAGCCTTCGCCGCGACAGGATCAACGCCCGCCCGTTTCAGCGCCTCTTCGCCAACTCCCCATGCCGTGAACGCGAACGACAACTCGAACACGCCCGGTAGCGCGTCCGTGATCTTCGCAATGTCGTCCTTATTGAGGCCACTCGCTAGCAGCAGGCCCGCGAGGGTGTTTGCCGACGCCGCGTGCGTGCCCGTTGCCGGCACGGGCACGTCAAGCGACAACCGGCCCAGCAGGTGCCACATCATGCCCTGCATCTGTTCGGGCGAATAACCGAGCGCTTCGAGCGCGGGCCGCACCGACGCGTTGGCGATTTTGAAGTACCCGCCGCCCGCGAGTTTCTTGAACTTGACGAGCGCGAAATCCGGCTCGATGCCCGTCGTGTCGCAATCCATCAACAGTCCGATCGTGCCCGTCGGCGCGATCACCGTCGTCTGCGCATTGCGGTACCCGAACTTCTCACCCATCGACACGGCGTCGTCCCACGCCCGCGTCGCGTGTTCCAGCAACTCATCCGCATTCGCCACGGTCACACCCGCGGTCTCGCCGGCGTGCATGATGTCGTGATCGATCGGCACCGGGGCGATCTTCAGGTTTTCGTACTGCCCGGATTCACGCGGGATCCCGTGCGCCGCACGGGCGTGGTTGCGCATGACGCGGAGCATGTTCTCACGGTCGTCGGCGAACCCCGCGAACGATCCGAGTTGCGACGCCATCAGCGCCGATTGCCGGTACGAACGTCCCGTGAGGATCGCCGACATGCACCCGCAGATCGCGCGGGACGCCTCCGAGTCGTACGCGATCCCCGCTTGCATCAGCATCGCACCAAGATTGGCGTACCCCAGGCCCAGCGTGCGATACTTGTACGACAGCCGCGCGACTTCCTCGCTCGGGTACGACGCCATCAGCACGCTTATCTCCAGCACGACCGTCCACAGGTCGATCGCGTGCTCGAAACGCATGACGTCGAACATCCGCGTCGGCGTGTCGTAGAACTTCAGTACATTGATCGACGCGAGGTTGCACGCCGTGTTGTCCAGAAACATGTATTCGGAACACGGGTTGCTCGCATTAATGCGTCCCCCGCTCGGGCAGGTGTGCCACGCATTGATCGTCGAATCGAACTGCACGCCCGGATCGGCGCACCGCCACGCGGCGTAGCCGATCTCGTCCCACAGTTTGCGTGCCTTGAACGTCTTGGCCGGCTTCGTGCTCGTGCGGTAGTGCGTCTTCCAGTCGGCGTCCGCGTCGATCGCGTCGAAGAAGGAATCGGGGATTCGCACCGAGTTGTTCGAGTTCTGTCCAGACACGGTCTGGTACGACTCGCCGTTGAAGTCGTAGTCGAGTTTCAGCCCCAGCCGATCCGCGGTCTGGCCGATCGTCTCTTCATCACGCGCGTTCGACTTCTTGTTGCGGATCGTCTTCAAACCCTCGACGAGCGCCTGCACCTTGATCTCTTCACGCACCTTCCAGTTCACGAAGGTCTCGATGTCGGGGTGGTTCATGTCGAGGCAGACCATCTTCGCGGCTCGCCGCGTGGTGCCGCCGGACTTGATCGCGCCCGCGGCGCGGTCGCCGATCTTGAGCCACGACATAAGTCCTGACGACTTGCCGCCGCCGGACAAACTTTCATTCTCCCCGCGGAGCCGCGAGAAGTTGGTGCCGGTGCCTGAGCCATATTTGAACAGCCGCGCTTCGCGCGTCCACAGGTCCATGATCCCGCCGGGGTTCACGAGGTCGTCCTCGACGCTCTGAATAAAGCAAGCGTGCGGCTGCGGGTGCGTGTACGCATCCTTCGCGAGGCCGACTTTGCCGGTCTTCGGATCAGGAACGAAGTGGCCCTGTGCCGGCCCGGTGATGCCATACGCCCAGTTGAGGCCCGTGTTGAACCACTGCGGCGAGTTCGGCGCCGCCATCTGATGAACCATCATGTAGACGAGTTCGTCGTAGAAAGCGTGGGCATCGTTGGGGGTATCGAAGTAGCCGTGCTTCTCGCCCCAGTGCCGCCAGCAGCCGGCGAGACGGTGGATGACCTGACGCGCGGACTTTTCACCCGTGGTCTTGGTCTCATTCTCAACGGGAATCCCCGCTCGCCGGAAGTACTTGCTCACCATGATGTCGGTGGCAAGCTGGCTCCACGTCTCGGGCACCTCCGCGTCGTCCATCTGGAAGACCACGGTGCCATCGGGATTGGAAATCTTGGACGACCGCTTGACCCACTTCACGGAAGCGAAAGGGTCCTGGCCGGCGGTGGTGAACTTGCGAGTAATTTTCATTTGCTGTTCGCTACTTTCGACGATGAACTCGATCCCGTATCAACTTAAAAATCACTTTCTGCTGGCCCTGCAACCACGGCAAATAAATCTGCATTCGGAATTGGGCGGTCGCGGAATGCGACTTCAAAAAGCACGTCGAATACACCAAAGGAACTGTCGAGCTTAACTTGCACAGTTGTGTTCTTCTTTAGCTCCGAAAATGGAACAGACCCGAGAATGCGGGTCTTTTCTCGATCCATCTTGACCCCCACATGTGGTACAAGGAACAGAGCATCATCAACTTCAGCGGGCGAGGAGTAATCGGAAAAGAACTTTGGTACTACATTTAGAAACAAAAATTGCTGCCCAGATATATCGGCTGCACGGCGAAGAAGTGCCATTTGACTAACGTCAAATCGTCTAGCCAAAGACTGAAGCTTGGATAGAGAAATGCTTTGATCAGTGAGCGCTCGTCGAATCGCCATTGCGGGCATTAGGATTTCTGCAGCGAGCAGATTCGCAAGTTCTTCTTCCTCCTTCACTTGCGAGCGATTGGATGAGACACCACGAAATGATGTGGACGTGCCTTCGTCAAGCAGTTCCTTGCGTAACAAAAAGTGCCCAATTTCGTGCGCGATCGTGAATCGGCGGCGAGTCGAACCACCCAGTGTAGAAACTGATAACTTTGCTTTGCCGTCAGAATTCCACTGGATCTTGCCATCAAATTGCGATGTGCTGCACATTTCAACTTCGAGTCCCGATGATGCCGCCAGCTTCAAAACGTCGATACGATCGCTTGATCCTGGAACTTCAGGAAAGTGCCGCTCGACGACAAACTGGCAAGCTGCGTACTTATCAGCGGTACCGAATCGCTGAAAAAGACGCTCTTGAATGCTCATACTCGGTCCCCTGCTGAGTCTGTTGCTGTTTCTCGTCGAAGTCTCTCGTGAAATACTGCAACATCTTTCCAAGTTCGGGGCACGCCCAATCGATACGCGGCACGCTCTGTAGAACAAGGAAGATTTTGGATGAGCTTATCTACAGCAGTCAATAAGGGCTTTCGTTCGAGTTTTGGGATGTTGCTTTTGTAAATATACTCCCAAACAAGCTGCCGCACGCGTTCCAATAGCGGCTGCCGAAAACCATTTGGCCCACTTGAAACCCCTGTGGCTAGCCAGTTTAGATCTCTGCCGAGCGCTATCGACAATCGCTGCAGAATCTCTAGATTCTGTGGAAGTCCATCGGACCCCAGAGTCACTGCTCGCTCTGCGTCTGATTCTTTGAGACCCGCCTCGCGACAAAGCTCGCTCCAGGTGAGCCCTTCTGTTTGCATTGCAACTCGCAATCGAGCTCGCAATGCGTAGTCAAAATCTACTCCGCTATCTCCGTGATCCATCGACATATATCTGGCTCCGTAGCGAAGCAGCGCAATAACCCCACATAATGCTTCGCGGTTCTCGACTTGCCGATCTAGTCCACCTTGGGCAGCGTCAGCCCTTCCTGATCCTGATACTTCCCCGCCTTATCCGCATACGAAACCTCACACACCTGATCACCCTTCAGGAACACCAGCTGCGCGATCCCCTCGTTCGCGTACACCTTTGCCGGCAGCGGCGTCGTGTTGCTGATCTCCAGCGTGATCTTCCCCCGCCACTCCGGCTCCAGCGGCGTCACATTCACAATCAACCCGCACCGCGCGTACGTGCTCTTCCCCACGCACAACACCAAAATGTTCCGCGGAATATCCAGCCACTCCACCGTCTCGCACAGCGCAAACGAGTTCGGCGGGATAATCACATGATCCATGCCGTTCGTAGCCGTGTCGATCTCGACGAACAGGTCGGGCGAGAACGCCTTGGGATCGACGATCGTGATGCCGCCGGTGCGGGGCGTGGGCGTGAAGATCTTGAACCGAGTCCCCACGCGAATGTCGTAGCCGTAACTCGACACGCCGTAGGAAATGCGGTTCGCCCGCTTCGTCGCCTCGGCGAAGGGCTTGATCGTGACCAACTCGCGGATTTGAGCATCGCACAGCACGGGCATGAAAACAGCCTTCTTGCACAGATGGGCCAATCGAGCCCACGGAGTATAACGATCAAACAAAAGCCGCACAGAACCCACCGGCGACTCCCGATCACATCAGGATACCACTACCGGCAGTGTATTCAATATCGAAAACCACAAAATGCTGGGGATCTTTTGGGGATAACGTGTCGAGCTGTGTGTCATTTGTATCTAAGTGCTTTGTAGAACAAGATTTATGACATGAAAAAATAATATTCAAGCCATCGAAAATACCAATATCTAGCCGTCAATTTTCGCATGCCCCAAGATATAGTAGATAGATGTCAAAAAGGCCGTCTTTTCTAGCCGGAACTCCCTCGATTCTAGAGCAATATACTATCAAAATACGAATATCAATCTTCGTCGTTCGTACGCATTGATCGCGCGATCCCCAACGCAACCGGATTCACGTCCGTGCGAAGGTGGTGTAGACAAGGATGGAGGTGACACTCACGCCGCGTCCATACTATTTGCTTCACTCTTCCGGGTTGGAGGAGTGATTCACACGATCGGAGCCGCCCCACATGCGCCCACGCCGCTGGAACGAAACAGGAACTCGGTATGCGATGTATGGCGGTCTTGGCCTGATGGCTTCAGTGCTAGCGATCGGCACGGGCTGCTCGCAGCCCAAGCGAGAAGTGACGCGTGCCGCGACACCGGTCGTGACGCGAGAGATCCCCGCTCCGTTACGCGGGACGATCGGGTCTGAATGCACGTTCCGAGGGATCGAGCCTGTTCTGGTTTCGGGGTTCGGGATTGTGGTGGGGGTAAACGGGACCGGGGGCGGTTTCATCGACCCCGCCGTGCGTGCGACGATGGAGCGCGAACTCGCGCGAGGCGGCATCACCCGTGCGAATGCACGTCCCGGCGAAATAGGTAAGTCGCCGGACGAGTTCCTGCGTGATCCGAATGTCGCGGTTGTGATCGTGGAGGCGGCGATCCCGCCCGGCGCGCCGCGCAGTGCCAAGTTCGACGTGCGCGTTCGTGCGCTCCCCAACTCCGGCGTCACGAGTCTGGAAGGGGGCATCCTGTGGACGACGGAACTGCGGATCGGCCCGGCGACGACGATGACAGGCGTGAAAACACGGATCATCGCTGAAGCCCGCGGGCCGATCTTCATCAACCCCTTCGTGGAACCCGGGGCCGTGGAGAAGGACGGGGTATCGCGCGACGTCGGGCGGATCCTGAACGGCGGTGTCGTCACGCAGCCGCTGAAGCTCGAGATTGCGCTGGACAACGAATCGCACACGCGTGCGCGCGCAATCGTGGCCGCGATCAATACTCGATTCCCGCAAGGCCCGTATGACGACGACCCGATCGCGCTGGGTCGATCGGCGAACAGCGTGGCTCTTGCGGTGCCCGTCGCGTTCCGGCAGCGTCCGGCCGATTTTCTCGGGTTGGTCCGGCATCTGAGCATCGATCAATCGTTCCAGCAGGAACGCGCGCGGCAGTACGTGCAGAGCATGAAGGCCAACCCGGAACTCGCGGGAGACCTGGCGTGGTGCCTGCGTGCGATCGGCCCGCCGGCGGTGCCGTTCCTGAGAGAGATGTACGATTATTCGCAGATCTCACCCCGGCTGTCCGCGCTCGACGCGGGCGCGAAACTGGGAGACATGCGCGTACTCCCCCACCTGATCCGCATCGCTGAGAGCGGTGCGGCGGGTTTCCGGGTGCCCGCGATCCAGTTGATCGCCGAACTACCCTCCAGTGAAGAAGCCAACGCCGCGCTGCGTGACCTGGTGAACGCCTCGACCTTGGACGTGCGGGTCGCGGCGTACGAAGGGCTGGTCAAGCGCGCGGATGTTTCAATCGATCGATTGGTGGTCGGCGATAACCCCCGCTACCCCAAGTTCTTTGTTGATTTGGTACCCGCGAACGACCCGCTGATCTACATCACGCAGCAAGGGGAACCCCGCATCGTGCTGTTTGGTGGGAGCGGCGCGGGGTTCGGTGCCCGCCGGGATTCGATCCGGCTTGATAAACCGCTCTTTGTGTCGGCGTGGAACGATCGGTTGCTGCTGAACGCGGATGCTCCTGATGCCCCCGTTAGAGTGTTCTATCAGGACGTTCGAACCGGGCGGCGTGTTCAAGAGAACACCGCACCAGAACAACTCGCCGCACTCCTACAATACCTCGCGCACACCCCGACTCCGGAGGATCCGTCGCCCGGGCTTTCGCTGTCGTACTCCGAGACGGTCGGTGCGTTGTACGAAGTACACAGACAAGCGGGCGTGACGGCGTTGTTTGCGACCGAAGAAGATCGTCTGCGAGCGGCGGTCTGGGAGGCGGCGCGAGCGTCGGATATCGAAGAGCGACCGGAAGTCAGCGCGGCGGACGAAGCCACCGGGCCTGCCAAGGTCTACGAACCACAGCAGCCCAATCAGCCACCCGCGAGTGCCGCGGGAGAGACGCAAGGCGGCAAGCCCACCCTGATTCAGCCCTTGCAGCGCAAGCCCAAGAAGTAACCCAAACGGGCTTTCTCACGCAGTTGACAGGCAGCAAAGAATATCTGTCGAAACCGCAAGAAAATCCGACGAAGCACAAGTTATCCACTTTCGCTCACGGGCACCACATGCTATTGTGTGTGATAGTACTTCATGGATGAATTGTGCTCCAAGGCACGGAGGACGGTGCGCGATGCGCCTAGCCAAACTTACGCTCAGCGGTTTCAAGTCATTCGCCGACAAAACCGAGTTTACGTTTGACACGCCGATCACGGGTGTTGTCGGTCCCAATGGGTGCGGCAAATCGAACGTGGTCGATGCCGTGAAGTGGGTGCTGGGCGAACGTTCGAGCAAGAGCCTGCGCGGGAAGGAGATGACGGACGTCATATTCGCGGGGTCGGCGGCGCGCAAGCCACTCGGGATGGCGAGCGTCACGCTGACATTCGAGAACCCGGTGATCGAGGCGGCGTCTGTTGCCGCGAACACGATCGCGGAAACGGAAACCCACGAAGTTGCTGCCGTAGGCGTTGAGCGTGCACGTGCCGACGGCGGCGCGGCACTCGTGATGGAGCCGGGCATATCCGATGCGGCATCGACCACGACGGTGATCGAGCCGGAGCCGGAGTTGTCTGTGTCGTCGGATACGGCACTGCAAACACCGGCACCGTCGAGCGATGAAGCGTTACCAGAAGACGGGAAGGCGATTTATGTCCATCGCCTGGGGGCTGCCCGGCGTGGGTTGCCGATCGACGCCGAAATGGTGGACGTGGAACGCCGGCTGTTTCGGGATGGGACGAGCCAATACCTCATCAACGGCCGGCGCGTGCGTCTTCGAGACATCCGCGACCTGTTTCTGGATACCGGTATCGGGGCCGACGCATACTCGATTATCGAGCAAGGGAAGGTCGATGCGATGCTGATGGCGTCGCCGCAGGAACGAAGGACGATCTTCGAGGAAGCGGCGGGTGTTGCCCGGTACAAAGCGAGACGGATCGAATCAGAGCGTAAACTCGAGCGTGCGGAGGGTCACCTGACCCTGGCGCGAGAGCAACTGGCCACGACGGAACGGCGGCTCAAGATCGTGAAGGGGCAGGCGGCCAAGGCGCGGCTGTTCAAGAAACTCGACGCCGAACTGCGCGCGCTTCGCATGACGCTCGCGCTCGATCAGTACGACGAGATCCGTCGGCGACTCGGGGAGTTGACGACCCGCATCGGCGAACTGGAAAGTAAGCGGGAAGCAGCGTCGCGTTCGCTGACGGAGAGCGAACAAGCCAAGCAAGAGGCCGAACTGCGGCGTGCCGAGATCACCGGGGAGCAGCGCCGGGTGGAATCGTCGCATCAAGCGGCGCAGCATACGGAGCGAGCCGCGGCCCAGCGCCGCGAGATGACGCAGCGAGCGATCAACGACGCGGCCGCACAGGCGCAGGTCGAAGAATCGCAGTTGTGGGATGCGCAGAACAAGATCGATGAACTGGACCGGTCGGCGCGTCGGTATTCAGAAGAAGTCGCGGCGATCAGTGAACAAATGACCGAGGCCGAGTCGCTGCTGGCATCATTGACACAGGAACGCTCCGCGGCGCAGGCGAGAGTCTCCGAAGCACGCTCGGCACACGCGGATCGTCGTGCGGCTGCGAACAACATCGATCGGGAGCGAGCGTCGCTGCAGGCGGCGCAGCAAGCCGAAGAACGTCGGGCGGCATCGATGCGTGAGCAACTCTCGCGGCTACAAGCCAAGGCGAGCGCGAGCTCGCAAGAGCGAGAATCGCTGTCGGCGAAGCGGGATGCCGCCGCCGCGTTGCACGGGGAAACACGCTCCAGAGCGGCGTCGATCGAGCAGGAGTTCACGCAAGCGGAGGCCGATGCGGCGCGGCTCTCAACCGACCGAAGGGGTGTGGCGCATCGGGCGAGCGAACTCGAGCAGCAGTTTCATCGTTTGGATAGTCGGCGCGCCGCTCTGCGAGAGATGGAAGACAGCCGGGCTGGGCTGGGCGAAGCCGTACGGTTTGTGCTGGATCGTGCCCGCGCCGGGCAAGGGTTCACGGGCGTGCTGGGGGTGTTGTCGGACTTCATCCAGACGGACTCGCAGCACGCTGGTGCGGTCGAGGCCGCGCTCGGGCCGGCCTTGCAGGCACTGGTGGTCGATTCGCTCGCGTCGCTGCCGACGGAGGAAGAGGCGGGGCAGTTGCCGGGACGGGTCACGTTTGTACCGATCAATGTTGGGGCGATGGCGGACAGCGGCGGCGCGGACGACGAGTTGACGGCGTTGCTGGCCGGGCATGTGGTGACGCTGCGGAGCGTAGTGAATGAACGTTCGCCGGAGTCGAACGAAGAAGTACGGGTGATGCGGAGTATCGCCCCGATCCTCGATCGGTTGCTCGGCGCGACCTACTTGGTGCGAGACCTTGACGCGGCGATGATGCTGGGCGTGTCGCTGCGCGGTGCGGCGATGCCGCTCGACGCGGGCAAGGTGCTGAATAGGGATTTGGGCACGGCGGGCGAGGTGTCGGGTGCGCACGCGTTCACATCCGCGCTCCCCGATGGGATGATCGATTCAACCACGCAGCACGTAGCCTTGGCGCGCACGTCCACCACGGTGGGGGTGCTGCTCGAATCGCCGCGCCCGCGGTTTGTCACACACGATGGGTGCGTTCTTGAGTCCGACGGCACGGTTCATGTCGGGCCGATGTCGGCGGGGCACGAGGGTGCGGGGGTGCTGCAGCGCCGCAGCGAACTGGCCGCCTTGACCGCGCAGACGGATCAGGTCGGGACCGACCGAGACGCGGCGCGGGCGACGCTGAAAAATGTGGATGCCGAGGCTTCGGCATTGAACACCCGGCTCTCGCAACTCCGCACGCAGTCCGGCGCGGAGCAGAAGCGGCTGGTATCAGAAGAAGCGCAGGTCGATCGGATGAACGCGGACCTGTCGCGGCTGGCGCGTGAACACGCCGGGCTGAGCGACGAGATCCAGCAGGTTACATCCCGCTGCGAGTTGATGACGAATGAGCAGGATTCGTTGCGAGAGCGGGTAGCGAAACTGACTCGGCTGTTCGAGGAGCAGGTCGCCGCGGTCAAGGGGCTGGAGTCTCAGATCGACGAAGTTCAGAAGGTCGCCGACGAAGCGATCGAACGAATGACGGCGGAGAAGGTGCAGGCAGGCCGGCTGAGCGAACAGATCAGCACGGCACGCCGAGAAAAATCACGCGCGGAAACACTTTCGGATGAATCCCAGCGTCGGGTCCGGCATCTGGAGCAGCAGATCCTCGCCCGGCGCGATAGCATCGCGCAGCACGAGCGAACCTTGGAAGAAGCGACGACGGCGATCGCGGAGGCGGAAACACAGGCCGCGACCGCGGCCGCCCGGCTGGGCGAACTCGCCGCCGCGTTTGCCGATGCCGACGCCGCGTGTGTGCAACTGAACGAGTCGCTGAATCGCGTGCGGCACGAATCAACGGTGGTCGAGCGTGAGTGCCACAAACTGGAAGTTGAACGGCGCGAAGCCGAAGTGAAACGCGACAACCTCGAAGACCGTTCGATCGAAGAGATCGACCTGCACCTTGCGACCGAGTACTCGCATTATCGAGAGATTCTGGACGACGGCGGGGTCTGCCCGGTGAATCAGCCCGAGACGATCGCCGAGATCGACTCGCTAAAGACCGACATTCATAAACTCGGGAACGTGAATCTCGACGCGATCGACGAGGAAGACCAACTCGAAGCACACAACGACGACCTGATCAAGCAGGTCGCGGACCTCGACGCGGCAAAGGTTCAACTCACCGACCTGATCGAGCGCCTGAACGTGGCGAGTGAATCTCGCTTCAAGGAAACGTTCGAGTCGATCCAGAAGCACTTCGCGGATCCGGACGGCATGTTCCGCCAACTCTTCGGTGGCGGCCGGGCCGAAGTGCGGCTGATGCCGATCATCAAAGAAGGTCCGGACGGCGAAAAGATCGATACCGGCAAGATCGATTGGCTGGAGTCGGGCGTCGAAGTCATTGCGAAGCCGCCGGGCAAGGAGCCGCGGAGCATCAGCCAACTCTCGGGTGGCGAAAAAACGATGACGGCGATCGCGCTGCTGATGTCGATCTTCAAGAACAAGCCGTCGTGCTTCTGCGTGCTGGACGAAGTGGACGCCGCGTTGGACGACGCGAACGTCGAACGATTCTGCAAGGTGATCCATCGCTTCCTGGATCACTCGCACTTCATCGTGATCACGCACCACAAGCGCACGATGCAAGCCGCGAGCCAGTTGTACGGGATCACACAGCAGGAGCGCGGCGTCTCCAAGCGTGTCGCTGTCCGCCTGGATCAGGTCGCCGACTCGGGCAAGATCAAGGTTGAGGGCACGATCGGTACCGAGCACGCAACGGAGTCCTCGCCTGCGAGTGGTCCGGGGTCGGCATCCGCCGTGGAAACCTACGTCCCTCCCGACCCCGAAGCCTCAGCGTCACATCCCGGCAAGGGCATCCTCCGGCGGGCATTATCTTCGATGCGTGATCCAAGCACGGCGGACCACGCGTAGGGAGGTCTCTTCGCCGTTGGGCCGATCTTGCTGTGCGTTTCTCCTGCGTTGCTTCTTATCGTGCCGCCCGGCGCACTTCTTATGCGGACGCTCCTGCTCACCGACCATGTCACATGCCGCGATGAGCACGATCGGCTCGCGCGGTTGTCGATCGCGCTGTCGGACGCCGGGGTTGCGGCGGTGCTGGCAACTCCGGACCATCACGCCGCGCCCCCTGGGGTGCTCTGTTCGACGGTGGTTCCGTTTGCGTCGCGGGGTATGAGTTTGTCATTGACGCGGCGAGTGCGCGAGTTCCTCGCGCGGCTGCCCGATCATTTTTCGCTCACGCCGAACGATGACGACCCGGCGGACGACGCGGTTGTTCATGTGCTCGGGCGCGGTGCGTGGGCGTTTGCGGTGCGACTGCACGAGCAAACAGGTGTCCCGCTCGTGTTTGAAGTGGCGGGCGCCGCGGATGTTGAACCGCTGGCACACGAGATCCGGCGCAACACCGCACCGGGCGCGCCCGTTGTTGTGATCTCGCCGGGCGAGCGGTTGTCTGATCAGTTTCGCAGATCGAGCCCCACGGTGCCGGTGGTGCTTGCGCGATGGGGCGTACACGCCGCGGCTTCGCTCGCGCCGCGCTCCGCCGACGCCCAGGCTACCAGTCTTGGCATTCTGGCCCCGAGGGGTGGTTCGCACGACGCCGAACTGCGCCATGTGCTATCGGCGATATCGTCGCTCGCGCCGTCGCATCCCGACGTGCTGATCTTTCTGGATTCGCGTGCCGCGGAGCATCACGCGGTGTGGCGAACGGCCCGGCGTCTGGGCTTGCTGGGGCGGCTGACATTGGTCTCTGATGTTGAGCACCGGGCCGAACATTTTTTGCAAACCTCGTTCATCGTGGTGCCCCAGCGACTCGGGGGATGCCGATCCATCCTGCTCAGCGCGATGGCCTTGGGCACGCCGATTGTTGCTCGGGCCGACCCGGACGCGGATTGGCTCATAAGTGACCGAACGGCAATACTCGCGGGCGATGCGGATCGGCCCGGTTCTTTATCGTCGCGCGCGTGGGCCGAGGTACTTCAGCGTGCGATCGCCGACCCCTCTCGATTGGCTCGTGTTCGTGGGAGCGCGCACGAGTACGTGCGAGAGTACCACTCGGTGCCCGCGTACGTCCGCGCGTTGATCCACGTATACGAGCGGGTGGTGGCGTCGGGTGCCGATTCGCCTGCGAACGCCGCTTCGTGACTCGAACGCCCGGTTGTCAACCTACCCACACTTGCGGGGTCGAAACGGTCGTGGTATCACGGGAGAACTTCAATCCATCGCTCCACGTCAATACGCTGAACATACACGGCGTCGGGGGGCACAATGGGCACGCCGTCCGCTCCCCAGCGAAGCCCGTCGTTGAATGTCGGCACATGCACGACCCAGTACGTCGCTCGGATGCTCGCTTTCCCAGGCGTACTCGGCGCAAGCGATCGATGCGTAGCGACATCGCGGTGCCGTTTCATGATGCCGACGGACGACATTTCATGTGCCCAGATGGATTGGTCGATGCGCCCGACCGGGGCTTCGTCGGCGATCGTGTACCCACCGAAGTACACACAGAGATTGTGCTTCGAGCCTTGCATCACATGCTTCACGCGGAGCGAGGCATCGAACATCTCCCCCGCTCGCACGCGCACCGGCACATGGAGTTCAGCAGCGAACGCCTCACGGTAGTATCGGTCCGCGAGTTGGCTTGGAATCTGTCCTGCTTCGGATGCGACCTCGAACCACCTGCTACCGGGTGTGGTCCAGCGACCACTGCGACGCTGTTCGATCACCTCTTCGCCCATGCGGCGTATCCAGGACGCCGATAGAGTGCGTGTGCCCAACTCGTCCCACGCGACATACGAACCGGAAGGTGACGCATAGAGCAACGAGCACAGGACCGGTGTGGGCAGGTGCCTCGACACGGAAGACAAATAAAAGACCGGGTGAGACAGGAACATCAGCCCGACTGAGAGTGCGCAGACCCCCGCACCCCAGGCCATCCATTTTCGTGACCTGTGCTTGCGGCCTTTGCATAGCAGCCCCAGCCAGCCGCTCCCGCACTCGGGACACCGCACCGGTGCGTTGTCCGCGTCGGGAAAGTTGAACTCGTATTCGCACGCGGGGCAGTGAAGTGAATCTCCGACACGCCGAGCCCACGCGGCTTGGATCAGCCCCAGACCGCCCATAAATGGCACGATCCAGAGGTTCAGTAAAAGCGAACTTCGCAAGGCGCCGCTGGCGACCAGACTCATGCCGACGAACACCGCTAGCATGAACTTGGCGGCAATGCCGAAGTGCATGAACGGCATCTTCTCGGGCCGAGCGCTGCGAACGCGCCGCAACAGCAAGCGAAACACACCCCAGCAGATCCAGCCGATGATCAGCAACAGCACGATCACTTTGGTTGCGCCGACCGCGCCGCGATGGCTCCACCCGATCCATTCTTGAATCACGACGAGAGCGCTGCAGATCGCCGCCGCGCAAGCAAGCCCGATGGCCACTTTCCTAGGCGAGTATGTCGGCGGCTTGTATAGGCGTTCGTCCACGATCAATAGTGAGCGTCTGCGATGAGCGGGTCAATAAGCCTGGAACCAAGCGATCAACGTAGTGTGCTGCGAGGCTGAACGGTGCTCATGGCTTGGGAGCCGCGGGCGCGGGTTTCGTGTCCGCGTCGGGCAGCACGGGCACGCCCGATGAAGCGGGAATGACCTTCTTTGGCATGCGGTCAAAGTATCGCTTCAGGATCGTGTCGTATCGGCGCGAGATGACGCGGTCGTCCACGGCACGCTCCGCGCTTTCTTTGGCACGCTGCACGATTTCTTGGACTTCACGGCGCGAGGCTTCGTCCGTCGCACCCGCGGATCGCTTCTCGCCCGAGAGCCATTCGGAGATGACGCGGGCGTCGGAGTTGCCGGAAGTGCCGCCTTGTTCACGAGGCCGGGCGTCCACGGGTGCGGTTTTCATCCCGCCGTGCTCCGGCGGC
>JBGSIF010000247.1:0-23303 GCA_041742635.1 Phycisphaerales bacterium | reverse complement strand
GGCCCGGTCGGCCCCGAGGCACCCGCGGCGGGTGCGCCGGCGGGTCAGCCGTAGGCGAAGGGGCGGGTGCCGTGGGGTGGCTTGTGGACTATGCCGGGCCACGCGCCGAGGGAGACGTCCGGTCCCCACCACGCCGCGTGGCGCGAAGAAACGTAACTCGGTCTATTCCTGCTGGGATGCGTGGGTAGTTCGCGTGCGTTCGAGTTCGTCGAGCAACGCGGATTTTTCAGTTTGTAGTCGCTTGGCGATGGATTCCCAGTTGGCCCGTTGGGCCTCGAGCCACGCACGCGATTCGTCGGCGTGCCTGATCGCGGGCAGGAGTTCTTCGACGTAGACGTGCAGTTCGGTGGCGCGTTTCTTCCATGATTCGTACTGAGGATGAAGCCAATCGACGCCCCCTTGAAGTTGCGCGATCCGGTTGAGCGCGGCCTGGGCATGTTCTTCGGCGAGGTTGGCCCGCGTGTGGTGTCGGTCGATGGCCTGCGTCAGGTCGGTAACACGGGCACTGAGCGATTCGATGCGGGATGCGTCCGCGGCACGGGCGGCTTCGTGCTGGGCGGCGAGTGCGCGGTAGTTTTCGTACTGGGTGGTGAGCCACGCTTTGGCGGCTTCGAGTTGCTCGATCCACGCCTGCAACTCGTGTACGCGGGCGTCCTGAGGTGTGGGGGTTGTGGGTGGGGGTGGGGGGGGCGGAACGACGCTCGCCGGACTGAGAGCGGCGGTGATGTGCGATGCGGGATCGGCGCACCGGGGTAAGCGCGAATCGGCGGGAATGGCATAGGCCTCGGCGAGCCGGACGAGCCATTCCTGCCGCCGGGCCAGGTGCGCGTCAAGAAGTACGACAGGGCGGTCTTGCAGGAACTGGTCAAACGCGACGGAGGCCTCTGCGGTGCTGTCGCCGATCGTGCGGACAAGCCCAAGCCCGACGGCTTTCTGGCGGTAATACGCATTGCGTACTTCGAGCCACACAGGCACGCCCAGCATCTGACAGAGCATCGCGGCGTGATAGGAACACACGAGCCCGACCGTGTGTTGCACGGATGAACCGGGATCGACCGGGGAGTGGATGACGCCCGGCGCGTCGAACGCCGCGGAACCGAGGTGCAGTGATCGGTAGGTTTCCAGGGGGAAGCGGTCCCCCGCGCGCAGCACGACGCCCAGGGTGTCAGAAACCTCAGCAACACGCGCGTCGTTGTACGCGTTGAGGAGTACCGCGTCGGGGCACGGTGCGTCGGGGACGTGCGGCGTGAGTGAGCCTAGCAGTGATTCAACGCGGGCGACGAGTGATTGAACGGCGTCGCCGGCGCCCGCGGCGTACGGAGAGACATTCAGGTGGATCAGGGCGCGGCCGAGGCTCGGGCCGAGGCGGGAGAGGAGTACGGCGACGCGGCCGCGGAGGATGCCCATCTGTTCCGCGGCGTCGTCGAAGGAATACATCGCCCCCGCGCCCGCGGCGACGAGCGAAGTGACCGAAGCGTCGTCACGACCCCCGACAAGAACCGGGCGGCAGCGCTGGATGTGCGTGCGGATCGGCGGGACGAACGCCGGTTCGGCCTGCTGGCCGCTCATGACGTAGTGACCGACACCGAAGCGCTCGATCAGGTGCTCGGCGGACTGGAGGATGTGGTGCCCCCACAAGCGGTTGAGGTAGCCCCCGCCGTAGAGGTGCAGGTGAGAACAGCGGGCAAGACCGGTGTACGGCGTGAGGTCGGCAGTGTGCTTGGGCAGCGAAGCCCCGGTGGAAAGAAAGAGGACGGCCTCGATGCCAAGCCGCGTGCGGAGTCGGTCGATGAATCCAGGATCGGTGACTGCGGCGGCGTCGCAGACGATGACCGGCTCGCGCGGGGAAGTCGAGTCGTCGGTGTTCTGGCGGTGCCAGGCGATCGTGCCTTGGAGTTGCAGGATATCGCCGAAGTTGGGATAGCCTAGGTACCCGCCGAGGAGGAGGACTCGCGGCGAAGGAGCCTCGAGCGCGGCACGGGTCCGATCGTCCGCGAAGATCTGGATGTCGAGCGGATCGGCCATTCGGTGGGACTCGCGGTCGGAAGAGACCATGAAGAGGAGGGATCAGTTTATGTCGTGCCGGAGTCAGCGTGCGCGAGGCGGGAGCAGTTTGGGTGTGTCGGTGCCTTTGGAATCCCCGAACACATCGACATGGAAGAGGTCTTGCTGCTGGCGTGGGTGTGAACTGATGCCCGTGATGGAATGGGGATCGAAGAGGTAGACTTGTACGTAGTGAAACAGCGGGATGAGGGGCAGGTCTTCTTCGATAATGATGCGCTCGGCCTCGGAGAGGAGCGCGAGACGAGCGGCGGTGTCGGGTTCGCGTGCGGCTCGATCGAGAAGCGCATCGTAGCGTGGGTTGGAGTAGGCGCGATCGTTGTTGCCGTCGCCGGTGCGGTTGAGGTCGAGGAACGTGGTCGGGTCGCCATAGTCGCCGAACCACCCGGCGCGGGAGACCATGAAGGTGTGATTTTTGAGTTCATCGCGGACAACGGCGATCTCTTTTTGGTCGAGGGTGACTTGGACACCGAGGTTCTCTTGCCAGTCGCGTGCGATGGCCTGAGCGATGGTGTCGTGACCCGCGTCGCGGTTGAAGAGGATGGAAACGGTGATGAAGCCCTTGCCGCCGGGGTAGCCGGCTTCGGCGAGCAGGGCGCGAGCGGCGGGTGGGTCGTACACCACGCCGCGGGGCGAGGCGTACCCAGGGAGCGAATCCTTCGGGACCAAGAGTGAAGTGGGGGGTTCGCCAGAACGCCGGACCTGATTGGTGAGCCGCTCGCGGTCGACCGCCATAGCGAAGGCGCGCCGGACACGGGCGTCTGCAAACGGGTTCGCTCGCCCATCGGGGAGTTTGGGGAGGCAGTTGAAGTTGTAGAAGTAGGTTCCGAAGGCAGGGAACGAATGGATGCGGGACCGCGGATCGGGCGGGAGGCGGCGATCAATCTCGACCGGGTCGAGGTACTGCGCGACGAGGTCGTCGTATTGGGATTGGTGCTGGCGGTAGAATTGTTTCTTGGCGTCGAGCATGTCGGCGCGATAGGTCGGCGTGACATCGCTGACCCAGTCCACGCCGCCGGAGTTGAAGGCAAGCACTTGTGCGTTGGGGTCTTCAACGGAGGGGATCTGGATGGAATCGATGGCGATGGCGTGAGGGTTCCAGTAGTGCGTGTTGCGTTCGAGTCGCATATCGCGTTTGAATCGCCAGACGGTGAGTTGGAACGGGCCGTTGGAGATCAGGTACGGCGGCTTGGTCCAACCGCCGCGGAAATCGAGGCGGCCGGTGCGATCGTCGGGGAGTTCGTATTGGCGCACGAGCGGGGGATAGACGGGATAGAAAACGGCGAAGGCGCAGAGGTCAAGAAAGTATGGGGTGGGGCGTTCGAGCGTGACCCGGAGTTCGTGATCAGATACGGCGGTGACATGAACGAGGGCGTCGAAGGCGGCCTCGGTTTCGCGCCAGAGTTGGCCGCCGGTGGGCTGGCGTTCTGTGGCAAGGCGCCTGAGATCGGCAGCGGAATCAGAAACGCCTGAAAGTAATTCTGCAAGGGTCGCCTCGAGACGGGCGAGGGTGGCTTTGGCTGGTGCATGGCCGCTCGTGTCGGGCGCGACGAGAGTCGCCCGCGCGGACCGCGCGTCCGCGAGCGTGCGATCAATCGCTCGGCGTGCCTCGGCGAGTGCATCGGACTTCTGGATTCCTGCGTCGTCGTTCGCGGGCCGGCCTTCGTGGAAGAACCAGATTACATCTGAGAAGCGACGGGCCTTTGTTTCGAGCGTGTCCGCGTCCCGCACGAGTTGCCCCGGGGGGAGTTGAGCGAGCGTGCCCGCGAGCGTCATGGATGCCAGGGCACGCTCGCGCCAGGCGTAGAAGGCCTCGCCGCCCGCGATGAGTTGGAACTGTTCGGAGTAGTCCGACGCGGTATCGGGCAGGAGCGCGCGACGCCACGAAAAGACGAAGTCGTGGGCCGTCACGGCTTGGCCGTTGGACCACTTTGCGTTCGCTCTAAGGAAAAAGGAGTACGTGCGGCGGTCGGGAGAAAGTTCCCATCGTTCAGCAATGCCGGGCTTGGGTTCGTAGGTATGCGAAAAAATATCGTTGCGGACAAGTCCCTCGAACAGAAGCCGGGCGACACGCAGATCCTGCATCCAAGACATACGCTGGAGGTCTAGCGTGGAGACATCTCCGCGGTTGATGAACGTGAAATCCGCGCGCGGGCGGGGTGTATCGGTGAGCGCGACGCCTGCCAGCACGGCGATGATCACGATGAATGGGACAAACAGTTTCCACATCGCGTGCAAGAGTACGCGGCGAGAGAGGCACAAGGGCTAGGGAGGCGTGATGGGGCCGAGTGCGGGCGGGTCGGTTGATGATGCGGGCACGCCGGGTAGAGAAGTGCGAACAACGATTGTCGGCGCTGGCGGCTGGGAGGCCGGTGGCTTGGTAGACTGCGTGGTGGTGCCTGAATCGGACAGTAACGAGGGGGGAACGGGTTCCGACGGAGCGGGCGGCGGGAGGTCGAGCAGCGCGCCGGGAGGAAGCACGACTCGCGTGGCACGCCATCCTGTTGAAGCGAAGACGGCGTCGTAGGTGACAACCCAGCCTTCCTTCAGGATCTTGAATCCTTCGCGGTCGATGATCTTGTAGTGGGCGAAGATGTCTTGCTTCTTTGGCCCGACGATGAATCCGAACCCTTTGCGCGCGTCAAACCACTTGACCTGCCCGAGGGCGTTGTGAATCGGTGCGTTGTCGTCGCTAGACATGATGAGGCAATCCCCGCGAAGTACCGGGACACTCTGGTGACTTCCAGAGCCAGCGGCCCGCCGAAGACTCTATTAGTAAGTGCGGAGGCGGCCAGTTCCCACGCGCGGTTTGATTTCGCAGTGGACTGCGGGCACCCTGTTTGGGGGATAGAGGATTAGATGTTGACTGCAACAGGCTGTTATACCAAGACTTGTGAGTGGAGCACTGAAAACGGTGGGTCCGAAAAAAAACTTACAACGGCGCGTGATTTTGTAGCCGAGTGACAGAGAGCCGACGCATTGGAAGCCGGGAAGGACGAACGAGCCGTCAACATCTTGGACGATTAGATTGTGCAACAGACTCGCGGCTCGGTCGTGATTGAGAACCCAAGAACAGAATGAACAGCACACACGCCGCCGGAACTGCCCGTCGAACGTGAAAAGCAAAATAGCCGTGACCGGAAGGTCCGGGTCGATCGTGTCCGACCGAACGGCGGCACGGGACACGCACCACAACCAATGCTCGCATCTCGCCGCGGCACCGTGCCGTTCGGTCGTGGTCGGGCTGTCGATTCGAATCAGGACTTTCAGAGTACTCAGGAGCCACCGATGAATTGTTCGCACACCACCATGAAGAACGAGACCGCAGCCATGAAGAAGCAGACTAATCTGAAAGCGGCGTTCGGAGCCGCGGCGTTGATGATCGCAGCGGGCACCTGCGCGGCGCAGACGACGCAGCGCGTCACGACCGCGAGCAACGGGGCGCAAGGCTCCGAGAGCAGCACCGCGGCGTACATCAGCCCGGACGGCCGATGGGCGGTCTTCAACTCGCTGTCGGATACGCTCGTGCCGGGCGACAATAACACGATCGGTTCGGATGTGTTTGTAAAAGACCGGCTGACAGGCGTCACAACGCGGGTGAGCGTGCCGGACTTGGGCACGGGGAACACAGATGCGAACGCCGGGTGCTTTGTGACGGCGGGCGTGCGGAGCATCAGCGATGATGGGCGGTATGTGGTATTCGCGTCGGGGGCGGACAATCTGGTGGTGGGCGACACGCAGCCGCTGAACGATATTTTCGTTCGTGACCGTGACCTAGACGGGAACGGGATCTATGACGAAGCCGGTGCGGGCAAAACCAGGACGACGCGGGTGAGCCTGACGTCATCGGAAAACCAGGCAACGGACGCTTGCCCGAACTTCACCTGCAGCAACCACAGCAACGACCCGAGCATATCGGCGAACGGTCGGTACGTGGCGTGGGCGAGCAACTTCAACTTTGTCGCCGGTGCGCCGGAGTTCCAGAATATTTATGTGCGTGATCGTGATCCGGACGCGGACGGGATCATGGACGAGGGGAATGCCAGCACGATCCTGGCGACTCCGACGATCTCGTGCCAGGGGTGCAACGCGGATGGCGCTTCGTCCAAACCGTCGATCTCGGGGAACGGGCGGTACGTGGCGTTCGTGTCTAATAACACTCACCTGGTGTTCAGCGACAACAATCAGGATCAAGACGGGTTCGTGCGGGATATTGTCGCGGGCCGCACGATCCGCGTGAGTGTGGATTCGGATGAAACGGAAGGGTTCCCGCACTCGGACGTGACAGGGATCTCGATCTCGGATAACGGACGGTATGTGGTCTTCAACTCCGGCGCGACATTCGCGGACGGTGCCGGCTCCGGCGTGCCCGCGGACAACAACGGTGCATCGGACATCTTCCTGCGAGACCTGGATCCGAACAACAACGGTATATATGAAGAAACACAGGACAATGTCAACACGCCGAACGTCGTCGAGACCGAAGGCACGACGCGGTGCATGAGCCTCGGGCGCGGCTGGGACTTTGTCAACGGCGGGTTCCGCATGACGCGTCTCAACTCCTCCGCGAGCAACCCGATGATCTCCGGCGATGGGCGCTTTGTTGCCTACCAGACGCTGGCGGACAATGTGCTCTGCGACATCCTGACCTGCAACGACGACGGGGCCGATACGGATGTGTTTATTGTGAGCGTGCAGACCGGCCAGACCCGCCGGGCGAGCCTGACTTCAACTGGGATCGAGCCGAACGACGACACGACCCTCGGATTTCTTTCCAACGACGGCGCGTACGTGGTGATGAACACGCAGGCGACGAACATGCTCGCGTCCGACAGCAACGGAGCGATCCAGGACGGCGTGCTGCGGGCCGGAACTTTCCCTCCCAGCAATGATGCGTGCGGCACAACCTATCAAGTGCAAGGCGGTACGGTCCAAGGCGATACCACCGGCATGGGCGCCGATGGAGCCGGCGGGTGCGGGTTCAACAACGACCTCGCGCCTGACCTGTATTTTTCCTACCTCGCACCATGCACCGGCACGGTGGTGATGGACACGCTGCTGTCCGGGTTCGACACGGTACTGAGCGTTCATACGGCGTGCCCCGCAACAGTCGCCAATCAAGTGGTGTGCAACGACGACATCTCGGGCACGAACCGAGCCTCCGTGGTCACGCTCCCGACGGTGGCCGGGCAGGTGTACTACATCCGAGTGGCGGGGTACAGCGGCGCCTCGGGGCTGTTCAATCTGAATGTCTACTCATGCCAGGCGGTGTGCGGGTGCGACTGGAACCACGATGGGATTCTCAACAGCCAGGATTTCTTTGACTTCCTCACTGGGTTCTTCAGCGGCAACGCCGACTTCAATGGCAACGGGGTCACCAACAGCCAGGATTTTTTCGATTTCCTCTCATGCTTCTTCACCGGTTGCCCGTAATGTCCGGCTCTCCAAACTGATAAATACCAGCGGCGGCTGAGTCTGCACCGCCGACTGAAATGACCGAGTGGCCCGAGGCGTTGATGCTTCGGGCCACTTTTCTGCGCTGGTGGGAAACGGTACTGGGTTTGTTATCGCACGAACCTCATGGCTCAACAACACACCAAACAGGCTCGGTAGTGAGCAGCGGTGTGGGTCTTTTGTCGGAGGCGCGTCAATGTCCGCCGTAGATCGTCGGACCTGCTGTGAGGCGCTCAACCTACGAACCTGCCCGAGTAACCGCCGTGTAAATCCACGCCTGTGCGGGGCGGCAACAATGCCGGGACGTCGAGGTACGGGTATAACTCACGGACTCGGCATCGGTTCGTCGAAAAAGAGATCGTCCCCGACTCGCCCCCACGTCTCATACGACTCTACTTTTCGCCGTCCCGACCGCCTTGCCACTTTCTGCGCTCCCGCCCTATAGCCTGCCCCGAGAGTCACGACGGCAGTGCCGTCCGCACGGAGGTTCACCAGTATGCGTTCTCAGTTTGATCATCTCTCGAACGTGCCAATACGCCTGCACCGTCTGGCCCGCCTGCTCGCGGGCGCGTGCGTCGCGTGCTCGGCGGCGTCTGTTCACGCACAAGAAGACGCGGGGAAGAAGCAACCCGAAGAACCTGTGAATCCTCAACCGGTTCCGGCGGTCAAACCGAGCGGGCCTACGAAGCCCGCCCCGACACCCGGATTTCAGCCTGTTGCGCCGTCTGGCAAGCCGGGCGTAACCCCGCCAAACCGTACCGGCGTGCCCACGAGCGGTGCCGAGCCGAATCCCGCGGGTGATCAGGCGACTGTTGACCTCCCGCCGCTCCCGCCCGACCCGGACTATTGGACGATCAACACGACCGGTGAGATCAACCTTGCCGACTTCATTCGGTACGTGCAGCGCGAACTCAAGATCCAAATTCTGTTCGCCGACGCTTCGATCCAAGACCAGAAAATCGTCCTGACCGCGCCGCTGCGAGTCCGCAAAGAGCAGATCCTTGATTTCCTCGCGCGGCTGCTGGAGTCCAAGGGCTACACCATCTTCAAAGATGACTTCGACATCTTCACTGTAACGCCCACCGCGGCCGGGCAACCCATCGGGAACGGCATCGCTCGCGGCGACCTGTACGCCGCCACCCAAATCATCGATTGCAAGGGGATCAAGCCCAGTTCCATCTCGAACTACATCCCCGCTCTCGGGACAGGGGGTGCGGGCGGGCAGATCGTCCCCCTCGACGAGTTCGGCGTCATCATCGTCACGGACACATCCGCCCGCACACGTCTGATCCGTGACTTCGTTGATCAACTCGTCAAACTCCGCGACGGCGTGCTGATCATCCCGCTCGACGTCACGCACATCTCCGCCGCTACTGCCCGAGACCGCATTCTTTCGCTCACCGGCGAATCAGCGGGCAACACGGGGAGCGCGGGCCTCAACCAGCAGGGCGCCGGCGGGGTGCCCAAGCCGGGCAATCTCCCGGGCGGTGCGGCCGGGCTTACCGGCGGCGGGACCGGCACCACCTCGAACCTCGCCGCTCAACTCTCCGTCAGTCCGTTCTCGAACGCCATCTTCTTCCGGGGCCGACCGGAAGAATCGTCCTATGTCCGTCAACTCCTGGCGCTGGTCGATGTGCCCAACCGGATGGAAGCAAGGTTCTACGACATCGGCATCCGCGCGGCGGAGATCATCTCCGCGATGGGCACCCGCGAAGGACTGGGCGAAGTCACCACGCAGGAAGCGTCCGCGGACACGAGCGGTTCGCCGCTGGCGTCGGCGGGTCGATTGAATCAGCAACTCGGTCAGCCGGTGCAACCGGGCGCATTCGGTGCTCAGCAGGCCTCTGCCGTTCTTTCCGGGTCTGCGTTTGTGCTGTTTCCGGAGCCGGGTGGGTTCATGTACTACGGGACCGAAGCCCAGCACGAACGGGTCAACCACCTGATCGAGAAAAACAAAGCCCTTTCCGTCGGCGAGCAGGTCGTGTATAAGTTCTACAAGATCAAGAATGGCAAGGCTATCGATATCGCCGACATCATCACCAGCCTCGTGACGAACCAGCAGCCGCTCGGCAACACCGGCGGCATCATCGGCGACGACCTGCGGGGGAGCGGCTCGTCGCGCCGGAACAACTCCCGCAACCGCAACCGAAATCAGGACGATCAGTCACTGAACCAAGCGAATCGCGGTAGCCAGGGCAGCGCCGGGGCCGCCGGTGGGATCGGGGGCATCGAGGCCGACGACGGCACGTTCGTCATGGCCGACGAAAAACAGAACCAGATCATCGTCAAGACACGAAGCATCTTGCAGCCCGAGTTCGCCAAACTCATCGAGAAACTCGATGCCCGTCGCCCGCAGGTGTATATCAGCGCGCAGATCGTCGCGGTGACGGGGAGCGAGAACTTCCGCCTCGCATTCGAGCAGCAATGGCTCGCGGGTCAGTTCGCGTTGAACACCAACTTCGGGCTAGGTGGTATTCCCAGCACCGGCACGATTCAGGATCGAAAGACCGTTGCCACCAACCTCCCCGGACTGACCGCCGCGATCATCCGCAGCGACACCGTGCCGCTGATCATCACCGCGCTACAGAACAACTCCGATACCCGCGTGCTCGCCAACCCACAGTTGCTCGTGGACGATAACGAAGAAGCCACGATCACCAGCGAAAACGTCGTGCCGACTCAGCAGACGATCGATACCGATACGGGCACGACGCGCACATCGGTCGGCGAATCCGCTCGGGCCGGTACGACGCTGAGCGTCTCGCCGCAGATCTCCGAGAACGGCGTGAAGATGGGGATCAACGTCATTCTGTCCTCCTTCACCGGCAGCCCGGCGTCCCCGGAACTGCCCCCGCCGAGCCAGGAAAACGAGGTCGATTCGCAGGTCACGATCCCGCGCGACTCGACGATCGTCATCGGCGGGCTGACCTCCGAAACAATCGGTAACACGGTGATCAAAGTCCCGCTCCTGGGCGACATCCCGATCCTCGGGCACCTCTTCCGAGATCAATCCAAGACAACGACGAAGACGACGCTGTATATCTTTATCACTCCCAAGATCATGTCCGACCCCAACTCGCTTGATATCCGCCTGCTCTCGCAAGGGCCGGCGCGCGAAGCCAAAATCAAGAGTGAGTTCATGATCCCGGCGCCCGAAATGATGTCCGCCCCGATCGATATGCCCGCACTGCCCGAACGCACCGCACCGGTCGAATCATCGCCGGCACCGGTACCGGCATCAGCGCCGGCTTCGGTCACCGGAACACCGATCCCGCCGCCCCCTCAGCCGATCGAAGCACCGATCCCCAAGACTGGTGAATAATCTCGTTACAAAGTCTCCGGGTGTCCGGCCCGGCTCTGTGCAGACCCACCTCGATCCGGTTCACCTGCTTCGGTACGTTTCAATCCTGATTGCCTCGGCGAACACCACATGCCCCGAAAACTACTCACAGCCCGAGGCAACACCGCGAACGGCACCACGAAAGCCGGCGTCGAGTCGGCCATGGTGCCCACCGATTGGAACACGCTCGCCGCCCGCTTCGGCTCGCTCGAGATGAAGCCCGAGCAACTCCGGTCATTCTCGCAACTCCCCGGGTCGGACGAAGAACCATGGGACGTCATGCTCTCGATGCTCGCACTCGATGAGCAGTCGGGCCTCGCCAAACTTGCGGAGCGGACGGGGCTGTCACTTGAACCCGAGCCGCGGCTGGAAGAATCCGCCGCCAAGTTTTATGAAGTGATCCCGCCGAATATCGCTCGGGAGCGGCTCGTCGCGGGCATTTCCTCCGCCGACGGCGTGATGAAAATCGCCACTGCTCAGCCCATGCAGCCCACTGTTTTCGCCCAACTCGAAGAGCGGCTGGGGATGCCGATCAACCTGGTCCTGTCACCCCGCGGCGCGGTCGTTAACGTCATCAACCGCGGGTACGAGCAAAAACAAGACCTCGTCACCGAGATTGTTGAGGAAATGCCGCTGGACATGTCGGCGATCGAATCCGCCGCGGGCAGCATCCGCAACGCGACGGACCTGCTCCAACTCGCGCGCCAAACGCCCGTCATCCGGCTTGTGAACATGATCCTGTTCGAGGCGCTGCGTCGCCGCGCCAGCGATATCCACGTCCACCCGATGGAAACGAAACTCGTGATCCGGTTCCGTATCGATGGGATGCTGGTGGATGCGTTCAGTCCGCCGCTCAGCCTCGCCCCGGCGATCTCTTCTCGTCTCAAAGTCATGACCGAACTTGATATCGCCAATCGGCATTCGCCGCAAGACGGGCACTCAACCGTGCGTGTCGGTACCCGCAAGGTCGATATCCGGCTCTCGGTGATACCGACGGTGTATGGCGAACGGATCGTGCTGCGCATGCTCGATCAGTCCCAGACCCGCTTGTCCCTCGACGATGTCGGGATGATGGCACACATGCAGGACGACCTGGTGCGGCTCGTGAGCCACAACACGGGCATCATTCTGGTGACCGGGCCGACCGGCTCGGGTAAAACGACCACCTTGTACGGCGCGCTGGGGAAGGTGGATCGCAGCACCCGCAACGTGATGACAATCGAAGACCCGGTCGAATACCACCTCGAAGGGATCAGCCAGACGCAGGTGAACGCCAAGCGTGGCGTCACGTTCGCCGCCGGGCTGCGGGCATTGCTGCGTCAAGATCCCGACGTGATTCTCGTGGGCGAAGTCCGCGATAAGGAAACTGCTCAACTTGCCGTGCAAGCCTCTCTGACGGGCCACCTCGTGCTGGCGACGTTGCACACCAACGACGCGCCGAGCGCGATCGCGCGTTTGGAGGATATCGGGATCGAGCGGTACCTGATTACATCCACGCTGCTCGCGGCGATGGCCCAGCGGCTGCTTCGCCGGGTCTGCAAAAACTGCGCGGGCACGGGGAAGATCACCGGGCAGACCGGCCCGTGGGGCGACCGGTGCGAAAAATGCTTCGGGACCGGATTCTTTGGTCGCGTGGGGGTGTTCGAGATCATGCGGATGACCGACGATCTTCGGCGGATGATCGGGAAGGGCGCGGACTCGGTCTCGCTCGCTGACGCCGCCCGCGCCGGGGGGATGCGAACAATGATGGACGACGCACGGGAGAAGATCGATCTTGGGTTGACGACTCACGCCGAGATGGTTCGGGTGCTGAGTTGACTGCGCCGACGCGCAGAAACCGCGCGTGATACGAACGAAGTGCGCGAAATGGCTAAGAATGCGCTCAGGATCCGATAGAAAGTGCAAGAGCCAACTGTTCCGACGCTTCGGGAGCAGATTCGCTTGTAAACTCGCCCAAGGAGCGGAGGTTCATTTGTCTGACAATCAAACCTTGTGCGTGGTTCTAAGTCGCCCCGACCGACCAATACCCGGCGAGTTGCGGTCGTTGCTCGAGTCGCGCGATGGCGTGCGGCTGGAAACAAGTCAATGTGCGTATGACGCGCTGGCCCGTGTGCTTCGGCAGTCGCGGGCAGACGATCGACAACGAGTGGTGTCAGGTGACAGCCAGAACTCGGGTACTCAACGTATGCCCATTGTATTTTTGATGGTCGAGCCTATCGAAATCGACATGGCGGCGCCAACGCTCGAAGCGGCGCAGCGGTTCGCGCCCCACGCGGCGTGCTGGCAGTATGATCCCGCGGCATCCCCCAAGATGCGTCCGATCGCCGAGGGCGACTCCCGCCATTGGCAGCCGGAAACCACGTTATCCGATACGGGTCGGAGTATTGAAGTCCCACGCCGAATCGCGGCCTTCGTACCGGGCACGGCGTCCCGGTCGGGCGTGACTCGCGCACCAATCGGCGGCTAAAGCGGATCGGATGAACCCAGTAGATCGCTAGGCGTAGTTCACATAGCCGAGCAACGCGGCAGGGGTTATTGGGACAACTCAGGCTTGATGTGGCGCTTTGGGGGTATTCGTTGTTGAACTGGGCGGTTTGTTCTGTTGTAACATACCGGCGTATGGAACTGATCGAGCGCGAAATATCGGCCAACCACGGGTGGATCAGGTATCTTTAGAGAGCGGAGATCCGATCGGAACACGCAAAGGCGAGCAGGCACATGCAATCCGAACCGCGGCATCCTGGAACCACGAAACGAACACCGGTTGTGGTGCGTAGTTCGAATGGTGCCGGGGTGGCTAGCGGGTTGCACGCATCGGAAGCCGGCCCGACGGCGAGGCCCATTGTTGCAGGCAGCGGCGCGATACCAATCGTGCTGGTGGGGCGTACGAACTTGGAAGGGGTACTCCGGCTGGACCCCTCATTCGAGGTGTATCGAACGACGGATGGTCCCGCGGCGTTGGGGCAGGTGTCGCAGTTATCGTTGACCCAAGGGACGTGTCCGCTGGTCGTCGTGTCGCCGGATTCGGATCCCGCCACGCGGGAAACAGCGTTCCGTGATGCGCTCGCCATGGTAAATGTCACGGCTCGTATCGTGCAGATAACGAGCGTGAACGGCGCCAACGGGAGTGGTGGAACATCGGCTTCGGGGACGTTGGAACTGTCAACACGTCTCAGCCCGGGTGCGACACGAGAGGCGCTGCGGCGGTTCGCGGCTTCGACCGAATCAAGCGAGACGAACACCGCGGCGGAGCGAGTGGTCGAGGCGCTCATGCGGCAAGCACCTCCGACCCCAGCAGAGCCGATCGACACACCGATGCTGCAAGCCATGCTCTGCGGGCGCGATGTGCTGCTCGCGGCGATGCAAGTGATTCGACGTGCGATCGGAACAATCGATGTGTACTTCGACGAAGCGAAGGCGATGGGCGAAGGCTCGCCCTTGATCGATGAGAAACGGCGGGTGAGCGTGCGCCACGCGTCACGCGAGTATGGACACCTTGTATCCGTCGGCGTGTGTGAAGAGGTGCTTGGGTCGTGGGCGGAATGGCTGGCGCACTGGCTTGCGCTGCGGGAGCAGCAGGAGCAGTTGCGGACCGCCGCGCTGGTGGACGAGTTGACGGGCGCGTGGAACAGGCGGTATTTCGACGGCTTTTTGAGCGCGGCGATGAAGCACGCGCACGAACACGGGCACAGCGTGACGGTGTTGTACTTCGATATCGATAACTTCAAGAGGTACAACGACGCCTACGGGCACGGCGCGGGGGACGAGATATTGCGAGAAACGGTCGGGCTGCTGCAATCGGTGATCCGACCGACGGATCGGGTGTGCCGGATCGGCGGGGACGAGTTCGGGGTGATCTTCCATGAGCCGCAGGGTCCGCGGGAACCGAGCAGCACGCCGCCGGCGTCGATACGGGAAATCGCACAGCGGTTCCAGAGGCAAGTGAGCGAGCATCGATTCCCGAAACTGGGAGAACTCGCGCCGGGGACGCTGACGATCTCCGGCGGATTGGCGTCGTTCCCACAGGACGCGGCGACGGCGGAGGAACTCGTGAACCGGGCCGACGAACTAGCGATGCAGAGCAAGCGGGAAGGGAAGAATGTGATGCGGTATGGGCCGGGAGCGGAGCGGGTGTGCGGGGAGAAGTGAATGCGACGAAAGCACCAACGCATGAACTGAGTTTGAGTCGCGGTGAGCCGTCCCGGTGTGAATAATCCAGGCACATGATCCTTGCAAGTTGGCTTCACACGCTCAGCCCGTTCATACTCCGCATCACCGAGAGTTTCGGCATCCGCTGGTACGGGATGGCGTACTTGCTCGGGTTCGCGGTGGCGTATCTGATACTTCATCGGCTCGCCGCGCGTGGGAAGATCCTGGTCCCGCGTGCGTTCTTGCCCGACGCGATGATGTGGCTCATCGGTGGTGCATTGATCGGCGGACGGCTGGGGTATGTGCTCTTTTACGACCAGCCGGCACTCTGGACATTTACCAACGACGCCCCGTGGTGGGGTGTGCTGGCGATTCAGAAGGGCGGCATGGCGAGCCACGGAGGCATGATCGGGATAGTGATCGGGGCGTGGCGGATCTCGCGTGGGTGGCGCACCGAATCGGGCGAAGTGGTAGGGCGATGCTCGATGCTGCATGTGATGGACTTGGCGGGGCTTGTCGCGCCGTTCGGGATCTTCTTCGGTCGCGTGGCGAACTTTATCAATGGGGAGTTGCTGGGGCGGGTGGTGACGCCGCCGGGGGTGGAGGGGCCGTGGTGGACGGTGCAGTTCCCGCAGGAACTGGTGAGCGGGCACGCGCCAGCGTTGACGGCAGCACAAGAGCACGCGGTGGTGTCGCTGGCGCGGCAATATGTGTTGCCGGGAGAGACAGCGATTTCCAAGCAAACGTACGAGCGACTGATCGAACGTGCGGGGGACCACGCGGCGGAACTCAAGCCGTTGCTGGCGTCGCGGGAGCCGTCGCAGTTGTTCCAAGCGGTTGGAGAGGGTGTGGTGGTAGGGATGGTGGTGTGGTTGGTGTGGATGAAGCCGAGGCGGCCTGGGGTCATCGCAGGTGTGTTCTTATTGACCTATGGGGTGATGCGGATCGTGACGGAGTTTTCACGGCTGCCGGATGCGCAGTTCGCTCATCAGCGTTTGGCAGGGCTGAGCCGAGGTCAGTGGCTGAGCGTGGGGATGCTGGTAGCCGGGGTGGGGGTGTTGTATGCGGCGAAGAAGATGCGTCGGGCGGCAGTGGGGGGTTGGTTGAGCGCAAGCCGTGGGGGCGAGTCAGGAGTGGCGGAGACTCGCGGCTGAAAGTCGAGGACAAAGCGGCGTTGGCTTATGAGTTACTTGGCCGTTTTTCGGACGTGAGGGGAATGTGCGAATCGGAGCACTTGCAGTACGGGGACTTCGTGCGAATAGTCCTGAGGCCGTGCAGGGTGTACCAATGCGATCGAAGGAGACTGAATGAACGTGCTTGTGACGGGCGGGGCGGGGTATATCGGATCGCACGCAGTGCAGCGGATGCTGCGCGATGGTCATCAGGTCGTCGCGGTGGACAACTTGTTTCGCGGGCACGCCGAGGCGATCGAGCGGCTGCGGGCGACCTCCGGGGACCGGCTGCACTTCTATCAGGCCGACACCGGCGACCGCAACCGGATGCACGAGATCATCGTGAATCACAAGGTCACGAGTGTGCTGCACTTCGCCGCGCTGGCGTATGTGGGGGAGTCGGTGACGCAGCCGCTGCGGTACTACCGGAACAACACGGCGGCGACGCTGGGGCTGATCGAAGCGATCGAGATGGCGGGCGGGCAAGTGAACCGTCTCGTGTTTTCGTCCACATGCGCGACGTATGGCGAGCCGGGGGAACAGTACATCCCAATACCGGAAACGTGCCCGCAAGCACCGATTAATCCATACGGGGCATCGAAGTTGTTTTCGGAGCGAATGCTCTTCGACTACGCCGCGAGCAAACGTGTACACGGCGAGGAGAAAGGAGGGCGTGCAGCGGTGGACGAGAAGCCGGGAACGTTCGGGTTCGCGGCACTTCGGTATTTCAATGTGTCGGGGTGTGATCGGTCGGGATTGCTGGGAGAGCATCACGAGCCGGAGACGCACCTGGTGCCGGTGGTGCTGCAGGTGGCGCTCGGGCAGCGGGCGGGGGTGACGATATTTGGATCCGATTACCCGACGCCGGACGGGACGTGCGTGAGGGATTATGTGTATGTGGAAGACTTGATCGATGCGCACGTGGCGGTGCTGGACGCGCTCGGGCCGGGGGACGAGCGGACGTACAACCTGGGGATCGGGCGAGGGTATTCGGTGCGAGAGGTGATCGAGTCGGCCCGGCGGGTGACGGGGCACGCGATACGGGCAACGGAAGGGGCGCGGCGAGAGGGCGATCCGCCGCGGCTGTATGCGGACGCTCGGAAGATCCAGCGCGAACTGGGGTGGCGAGCAAAGACGACCGATATCGATGAGATTATCACGACGGCGTGGCGATGGATGCAGAAGCACCCAAGAGGGTACGAACAGAAGTAAAGCAACGAGATGGACGTGCCCCAACCACTGGTCATCGCTGTGACGCCGTACCACCTTGCGACTCGTGAGCCGCCGGCGTTGTGTGCGTTGTTGCTAGCGGATCGAGTGGTGACCTTGATGCCCACGCCGGAATCGGGGGGGGATCGATCGAGCTTTGATACGGCGGTGCGGCGATCGCCGCGGTTTATCCGGTTCATGGACCGGATCCGGTGGAGTGTGCCGCTGTGGAACGCGGGCGTAATCAGTGGCGAATGGCAGAGCGAGAGCCTGAGCGCGGGGCTTCGGGACGTGTGCGTGCGTGCGGCGGACGATGATTCGATGCTGGCGATGAAGCGTATGTTTGAAGCAGTGTCCAGAGAGCAGGAGTTCGAGTTTCTGGATCATGTGTGCGCCGACCTGCTGAAGGGGGGGCCGGATCCGTCGGTTTCGATACCGATCGCGGCGTGTATCGACGAGTTTGCGGCGCGGCACGGTGTGCATGTTGCACGGGCCGCGGCGTCATCGGTCGCTCAACGCGCCGAGTCGATGCTCCATAGGCGGCGGCGTTCGTTTGTCGCGCCGATCTTGACCCAAGCATCTGGGAAGCGAGTTCTTGAACTGCGCGATCGGCTGCGGGACGAACTCGGAGCGGTGCGACGGGCGATTGTGCGTGAGTCGGCGGCGATGTCGGATGGGGCAGGCGGAGGGTATGAGGCGGGCGCGGAGGAAGGGGAACTGAGCGACGCCGCACGGTTGTTGAGCGCGGGGTTCGAGCGGGCACGCCGAGATCTGGTTCGCGGCGACGACGATTCCGATCATCGTGTGATGGACGGGTACGTGAGCGTTTCCATCGTGGATGCGCCCGCGGATGCGGTGTTTCGATCGAGTATGCACGCGCTGAGGTCCGGGTCGATATCGTCGAGAGGCGGAGCGATGCCTTCGGCGGGGGTTCGTGCGCCAGCGTCCCGAGCCGCGAACGGACTTCGGGCACTGGTCATCAAGTCGTTGAACATGCGTCCGAGCATGTAACACGGGGCGACCGAGCGTGCGAGCGATCAAAGGGTGCGGATCTGACGAACATGACATATCCGGGTTGGACTCTGCCCGGCCCGATCCACATGGGTAAACTGATCGTCGGACGGAGTGGCGATTAGTCGATGGCATCGGGATTGTGATTGAAGGCGGGGTGTACCCGATAGTGGACAGCCGCAACGGGTTCGATGTCGAGTAAAGCAGCGTGCAAGTGCCGGGAGAAACCGGCGGGTCGTATCGAGAAAGTTGTATCTGAATGAAACTCCTTGACCTCATCACGGTGGATTGCATCAAGGCTCCGTTGGCCTCGGACAACAAACGGGGAGCGATCGACGAACTGATCGATCTGCTCGCCGGGCTGGGGAAAGTGCTGGATGCGCCATCACTGAAGGAAGCGGTATGGGCGAGAGAGCAGACGCGAACGACGGGGATCGGTCACGGGCTAGCGATCCCGCACGGGAAATGCCCTGGGATGCCGTCGATCGCTCTCGCGATCGGGAAGCCGAGCCGCCCGATGGAGTTTCAGGCGATTGATGGGAGGCCGGTGCGTCTGGTGGCACTATTGGCCAGCCCGCCTGATCGTACAAGCGATCACATTCAGGCTCTCGCGCATATCACTCGTCTGATGATGATGGAAGACTTTCGGGAACAGATCTACGCCGCACCGACGAGGGAAGACGTGTACGAACTCATCCGGCAGCACGAGTCAGCCCGAGTGTGAAGGCTGCGTTGAAAGTTCAAGCAGTGGAATCTGATCGACCGATTTAGACAACAATTCGAGATTTTTTGTTGCCTATGCAACTCTCATGCATTAGTCTTACGTATCGAAGTACGAACCAGCGGGAGAGAGATACCCCACTGGAAATCTAGGAAGAGCGGGCAAGGTCGGCGGTCTGTCGATCAAGCCAGCACACCGTCGTTGTTACGGCTCGTAAGAAGGCTGTGGTTGTGGCGGTTCGGTTTGCTTCGCCATGACGCGTAGCAGTCTGTGCGCGGGTGGGAAAACGCGTCACGGAACCGATGTGTGAAGACGACTCCGCGGTAGCGGAGTCGATGGGTGTTATTGGCAACATTCCCGGCGTGTGCCGGGCTGATGGACTCTCTCTCGCCGGGGTGGCGCAAGCCCCCCGGCGAGAGTCTTTTTTGCAACGAAGAACAGCGACGAATCTCACTCCGATCACCCGTTGGAGTACTTGGCAGACCGACGAGGGACCGTCGGACCACCTCAGAGCGATCAGACGATACCCGCTGCCGATTCGCGTGGCGATCTGATACCGGCTGCGTGAGGTACTACCGTCTGAGCATGGCACGATCGTCCAGAGCACCGTCAACAAGCGACGTCGCGGGGGGCCGCGGTAGGGCAAAGAAAAACCCCTCGGCGACGATGTCGGCCGCGAAGCCGTGGGAGCACGCCAAGAGTGGCGAGGGATCGGGGAGTGATCCGCTTGCGGCTCGCTTTGTGGAATCGTTGTCGTATGACACACGGTTGTATGAAGCGGATATCAAAGGTTCGCTTGCGCACGCCGAGATGTTGTGCAAAGTGGGGCTGATCACAGGCCCGGACCTGAGTGCGATTCGCACGGGGCTGGAGGAGATCAAGAAGCAGATCGAATCGGCCGCCGCCGGGCCTCGGGCCGTCGGGGTATCTGGTGCTTGGACAGGATGGAGACCGGAACTCGAAGACGTTCATATGTGCATCGAGGCGGCACTGATCGAGTTGGTCGGCGACGCCGGTCGTAAACTCCACACCGGTCGATCAAGGAACGATCAGGTCGCGCTGGACCTTCGGCTGTGGCTCCGCGAAGCGTGCGAACGGGTCTGCGGGAAGATCGATGAACTGATGCAATCGCTGGAAGAACTCGCGGCGCGGGACGGCTCGATGGTGATGCCGTCGTATACGCACATGCAGCGAGCGCAGCCGGTATGCCTGGGCGGCGAACTGATGGCGTGGCACGCGATGTTCGAACGGGATCATGTGGACCTGACGCGATTGGCGAGAGCGGACGCTTCGCCGCTGGGTTCCGGTGCGGTCGCTGGGAGTCTGTTGCCGTTAGACCGAGGGTTAGCGGCGGCGTCGCTGGGCTTTGCAAGCGTTTCTGTCAGCAGTATCGAAGCGACGGCGTCGCGCGACGACGGTCTGGATTTCCTGTACGTGCTATCTCGCACAGCGATGCATCTATCGAGATTGGCCGAACAGTGGATTGTGTACTGCACAACCGAGTTTGGCTTTGTGAAGATCGACGAGCGGTACACGACAGGATCGTCGATGATGCCGCAGAAACGCAACCCGGACATGCTGGAACTGATCCGTGGGCGGTGTGGGAACGTGTACGGGAACCTGGTCGCGCTGCTGACAATCTGTAAAGGGTTGCCGATCGCGTACAACCGTGATTTGCAGGAGGACAAGCGGCATATTTTCGCGGCGTATGACGTGGTGATGGACGCGGTTGAGATGGCGGGGCGGGTTGTTGCGACCGCCGTGTTTGATAAAGCGAGAATTGCTCAGACGCTCGACCGTGGGTTTCTTGATGCGACCTCCCTGGCGGAGTTTCTGGTAACTCTTGGCGTGCCGTTCCGAACTTCGCATCAAGTGGTGGGAGCACTCGTGCGAACGTGCGAAGCGAGCGGGCGGCACTCACTCTCACAGTTGTCGCGCGAGGAGTTTCAACGGGCACTCGATGCTTCGGGGCAAGCCGGGGTGCGGGTCAGCGAAGCGGTGTTCGACGTGCTTGGGGCAGCGCGGGTGGCGAAGCGATATCAATCGAGCGGCAACGCCGGGGAGAGTGGGTACCGTGCGGCGCTGGAGCGAGCGCAGGAGTTTCGCCGTAGCGGAAGAATGCCGAGCGGCACCGAGTCGAGGGTAGCCGTTGCCGGCGACGTCCCGAAAGTTGCAACGGGAAAGACGACCTCCAGATCGAAGGGTGCTTCGTTGTTTCCCGGCATCTCAACGCTGGGTTTGGACGACGAAATGCTGATCGTTGCGTATGGGCAGGTTGGGCGAACATTGGATGACCTGCCGTACACACCGGAGTTCGAGCGGTTGTACCGAGCGGTGGACGGCGAGGCACGCGGGGCGAGCCAGCGCGATGTGCTACACCGCCTGCACAACTTGCGCAAGGCGGGCAAACTACCGAAAGTGGGGCGGACGAAGATCGCGCCGCCGAGGATCGACCGCAAGGAAGAAGAGTTTCTCGAGCGAGCGGTGATCGACCGAACGGGGTCGTTGGGGCAGCGGGATCAGTTGCCGTTCACAGCGAAGTTTGATGCGCTGGTTGAATCATTCAACCAGCGGTTCAACAGAGGGCTTGAGCCGCACGACCTGTGGCGACTGGTCGCGAAGCTGGCGAAGTAGGCGGTCAGCGTTCACGGAATACAGATGACGATACAACGCGGACAGCCCCGAGGAAGGCCTCGGGGCTGTCTGTTTGCGATGGGTTCGAGTGCAACTGAAAGCGGGTTATGCGGCGCGGCGTTTGCGGGCGCGGCCGACAGTACGCTGGGATTCGATAGCGCGCCGTGATGGCTCGCTGATGAGCACATCGGCGAGTTCCATCGGGGTGGTTGCCCAGACATCGGCGCCGATCTCTTCGGCGAGTCCTTCGGCGCGATTGAAGACGCCGCCGCCGACGGCGATCTGCATGTTCGGGCAACTGCCGATCTCACGAACCGTATCGATCAGGGCGCGAAGGCTGGGGAGGTCCTCGGCGGCGGCGGCGAAGAGGAGAAGCACGTCGGGCTTCTCGTCGTTGACGCGTGCCAGCACTTCATCGTTGGCAATTTTGCTTCCGGCAAAGGACACGCTGAAGCCGGAACCCTCGATCATGTCGAGTGCCATCTGGGCGGCAAGTTCTTCGCTCTCGCTCGGGCCGCAGACGGCGAAGACGGTTTTGCTGCGTGTGGGCGAGCAGTTCAGGTGGGCCGCGTTCTGATCGACCAGCACGCGGAGGAGCCTGACGGCCATGTGGTGGTTGATACACCCGAGTTCATGCAGGCGATACAAACGATCGATCGTGTTGTAGGTGGGCCAGAAGAGGTCGGCGATGAGGGCTTCGGGAGAATGGCCTTGCTTGCGGGCATCGGCGACGACTTGTCGTGCCTTGGTGCGGTCGCCCGCGATCAAGGACTCGAAGAAAGACTCCAGACAACGTTCAGAAAACATGCAGCGCTCCGGTCGAGATGTAGACCATTGCGCGGTTCCACCGCCGGCGAATGCCGTGAGTTGTGTTATTCGACCGCGAATCCCGTCGGCCGCTTGCATCCGTGCAAGTACACCCCGAGTATCGAACCCTCATGCAAAAAGACATGAATGTTGAGCGAGATGAAGCCAAAGGACGGTGCGAGAACTCGTTTGCGCGGAAGGAGTTGCGCACCAAGCGGGCTGAGCCGTGCGAAACCGTCAGACAACGCCACGATAACACCAGCAGATGCCCAGAGAAAGCGAGGCGTGCGAAACGTCCCGAAACCCACTGGTCTGCATTAATGACACCATCTGCGACTGAGACATAAAGGTTTCGACGGACTTGGGGAGGTACTTATAGGCGCCGGAACGGTCGCGGCTGATCAGGGTTGCGGTGATCGGCATGACCCGTTTGCAGTAGAGGTCGTTGAACCAGCGGACGGGAGCGAGGCGCGGGGAGCCGAACTCGAGTATCACGAGCCGCCCGGCGGGGCGCAAGACGCGCCGGAACTCGCGCATGGCCCGCGCGGGGTCGGCAACGTTTCGGATGCCGAAGGCGATGGTGACGATATCGAACGAGGCGTCGTCGAAGGGCAGGTGTTGCGCGTCGCTTTGCAGATACCGGACACGGTCGCGCAGCGGCGCGGGTAGGCGGGCCTGCTTGATGGCGGCGTAGTCAAGCATTTCCTTTGTGAAGTCCAGCCCGACGACTTCGGCCACGCCGGCT
>JBGSIF010000246.1:0-19113 GCA_041742635.1 Phycisphaerales bacterium | reverse complement strand
GGTGGTGGGGGCGGGTGGAGGGGGGGGATCCGTTCAGACACCCACCGCGGCCAGAATCGTGCGGTCGTCGTCCGCCGGCCGACCCGCCGTGAATCGGTTCAGTTCATTCAAAATCATCCGCACGAGGCGCTGCGCCGAAGTGGCGTCACCAAGCCCCACCGCGGCATCCAGTCGGCTGCTGCGAGCCGCCGTCAGCGATTCGTCAAGCCGATGCACGCCGAACATCTCACCCGCTTCGTTCCACGCCTCGGTGATGCCGTCGGTATACAGCACCACGGCGTCGCCCGGCCCCAGCCGCTCGGTGTGTGCGGTATAGGTTTCATCCGCGTCGATCCCCAGCGGTAGGTTGCGCGCACCATCCAGCCCGAAGATATCCAGCGATTCGTCCGAATCGTGCGATCCCAATGCGTCGCGCGACGCGGCCAATGATTCGGCGACGGCTTGGCTCGCCGTCAGCGTCGAGCACTCCAGTTCACGCAGTCGAACAAACCGCGGGGGGTTGTGACCGGCACTCGAATAGGTCAGTTCTCGGGTGCTGGGGTCGAAGATCCCATAGAACGCGGTCACGAACGTTCCAGAGTTGCCCGTGTATCGCTCCGCGAGGCTGCGGTTGAGATACTGCATCATCAACTGCGGCGGAGACGCCGGCCCGGGGTACGAATGCGCGATCGAGTGCATGATCGCCATCACCACCGCCGCGGGCGTGCCGTGGCCGCTCACATCGGCGATCAGGATCCCCCACTTGTTGTCCGGCAACGGGAAGAGGTCGTAGTAATCCCCGCCCGCACGCTTGGATGTTTGGTAGTGCGCCGCCAGTTCAAGCCCGGGGATCGAGGGCAGTGTCGATGGCAGCAACGACCGCTGGATCTGCGCGACCACGGACAGTTCGTGATCAATGGATTCGTAGGCCTCTTTCAACTGGCTCGACAGCAATAGGTTGTGCGTCGCACGCCCGAACAGGTTGCTCATCTGCACAATCTGCGGGAATGTTTCGCGGTCGAACGGCTCCCCTTCCCGACGAAGATGCAGCACCAGATTCAGACTCTCGCCCTTGTCGTAATGTGGCACTACGAGCGCGTAACGATACCCACCGATATACCCGTACCCGGGATCGTTGATGGGCACTTCGAGGTCATTGATCAGCAGCGGGCGGTTGCTGTAGATCCAGTCGGCGATGAGACCGCCGGAGAGCAACGGAAGTTTGGACTTCTCTTTCCACGGATTAACATCCTCGACCCAGTCCGTATCCCGCGTGATACGGAAGTACGGCCGTTCAAGCCCCCGGCGGCTCAACGAGATCGTCCGATCGACCTTCATCAGCGCGATCATGCGCGCGCCATACGCCTCCACCATCGCTTGCGGATCGGTCTGCAGACTCATCTCGCGCATTGTCTCGACGATGTGATCAACACGGTCCTGCCAGGACTGAAGAATCGGCGGGTGATGTTCTTCGGGGAGAGACATGTCGTCGATCGTACACAGAACGAGCAGCCCGTACCGCACACCCGACTCGTCTGTTACTTTACTTCGTTAATCGTGATCTTCCACTTCGGCGCGGGCATCTTGCCGGCGATCCGTTCGCTCGTCACACGAATCACAGGCTCGCCACTCGTTGGATCTTCAGACCGTGTTGCGGTGTAGGAAAGCAACGCGAACTGCTCGTTCTGATAGTCCAACCCCTCGCCGGCATCGTGGTACACGGTCCCCGTCGCACGGCCGTCGCTATCGAACGCCACCAGCAGCGTGATCTCGCTGTCGTTTAGCGCCGTGGTGCTTTGAACAGGCTCCACGAGCGGAAGAATACTGCCGCGGCGGATGCGGAGTTCCGGCAGGTCCGGATCGGCCGCATCACCAGCAACCAGTGAAACCGGCACCCAGTCGCCGCCCGGCTTCCCATCGCGGCCAACAGGCAGCGACACCATTCGATCACGCATCGGTGTGACCCGCCCGACGACCATCAGGTCATTTCCAAGTAAGAAAGCATCGTCCTCTGATCGCAGCGCGGCGTCCTTGGGATCAGCGAAAAACAGCGGACGAGCAACAGGTAGTCCCTTCGTCGAGGCTTCGTAGAAGAGCGTGTACAAATACGGCAGCAAGCGATACCGCCGTTGCAGCGCGAGCCGGCATGTCTGCTCGACCTCCGGCCCGAAAGCCCACGGTTCTTTATCGATGTTCCCCTTGCCCGTGTGCCCCCGAGCGAATGGGAGCATCGCCCCGATCCCCATCCAGCGTGCGAAGAGCCGTGCGTCGCCGTTCCCGTTGAAGCCGCCAATATCCGGCCCGGAAAACGGCTGGCCGGAAAGCCCCAGATTGAGTACCATCGGAATCGACGCTTCCAGGTCGTCCCACTCGGCCGAGTTATCGCCCGTCCATGTCGCCGAGTATCGGTGTGATCCTAGATACCCGGCGCGTGTCAGAACAAAGGGGCGTTTGTCGGGATTGACGGCCATAACCCCTTCGCGTGTCCATTTCGCCATCAGCATCCCGTACACATTGTGGAAGCGGGCATGAGGGCCGGGCGACACGACACCACCGGGTAGTTTGATCCCGCCGCGGTGGACGTTGTCTTCGGGCATCGTCTTTGTTGCCACGTTGAAGACTGCCGGCTCGTTCATGTCGTTCCACACGCCGTCGATCCCGATCGGGATGAAGTCTTTGTACAGATTCGCCCACCATTGCTGGGTCTCTGGGCGCGTGTAGTCGGGGAAGACGCAGTAGCCTGGCCAGACTTCACCTCGGTATGGCTTGCCGTCGGGCGTCTGGACCCAGTGATTGCCCGCCGTGCCACTGTCGTAGATCGTGTACCCCGGCTTGGCTTGAATGCCGGGGTCGATCATCCACACGGTCCGGAATCCTTGCGCGTGCAGGTCACTATTGAGTTTCTTCGGATCGGGGAACCGCGATTCGCTGAATGTGAAGACCCGATATTCGTCCATGTAATCGATGTCCATCCAGATCACATCACACGGGATCTTGCGTTCGCGGAACTCCTTGGCGACTTCGCGGACCCGTGCCTCAGGCTCGTAGGAATACCGACACTGGTGATACCCAAGTGCCCACTTGGGCGGCATCGCCATCGTTCCCGTCAACTCGGCTAGCCCCATGACGACTTCCTGCGGTGATCCACGATCGATGATAATCACCGGGAACGCCGGACCATCGGCGATAAACCGAATTCCATCCTTCAGGTCGATCTCGCACCGCCAAGTAGTGTCCGCGAGCACGCCGAACGACGTGCCGTCGGCACGCACGCCAAGCACCCATGGATGCGATTGATACAAGGACGGGTTTTTTTCTCCGTATCCATACGCGTCGGTATTCCAGCAGACCACGGCTTTGCCGTTCCGGAGCAACGGACCGAACACTTCCCCGGTGCCGTAGAGGCTCGTGCCCGGATCGATCGAAACCGACGCGGTCTGCTTGCCCGCCGCGTTGGTGCCGAAGACCGGGCGCAAGCGAAACTCCGCGGGCGGCTCACCCAAGACCGGCGGGTTCACGCTGAGTGCAAACGACGGCAACGCCGCTTCGCCCGCCGACCGATCTCGATGGAACCGCACGATCCCATTGCCGATCCGCTCGCCGAACGGCTCGGCGGATGCCGTCACGGCGGCCGCCGGAGTGGCGCAAGCCGCACACCCCGCGACCACCATCACACTCATCAACGTTCCTGTCCGAACCCGAAGAAAACCAGATGCAAAGAAACTGATCATGGCGGCCCTTTGTGCTGGGAAAACCAGTGCTGGTTGTTTCGTGGCGACCCGAATGGCAGATTCGACGAACTTGTATCTCGAACGAACTTCACGGCGTTTCGCTCGGGAACACGAGTGTATTCAACTCCGTCAACCAGGGGTGTAGCCCAAATAATGGTGGGCTACGCAGAAGACGAGTGGACCCGGCGTCCCGCCCGGAGATGGACTTCAGGTTCCAGGCGGGGCACCCGGTCCATTCTGGACTCTGCCCACCATAACTTGGGCTGCACCCGTTTCAGCAGTTACCAAGGGATTGATTCTCGCCAAGTAGTGCCTTCGGCCAAAACTGCCGATAGCATGTGTATGCCGTAAACCAGCGGTACTGAGCCGCGGCATCGGGCAATCCAACAGCGGCGGAGGAAGTCGAATGATCCCACGAACATCTCATCAGTTGCGTTTACGCATCGTTGCCGCGGCATACTGCGCTTCTGGTGTCTTGATCGCGTCCGCTGCACCGAACCCGCCGGCGAGCATCGCATCGCAACCCGAAAAACCCGCGCCGACCTCCCCGCCCGCTTCTCCAGCACAACCCGACAAACCAGCACAACCGGCACAGTCGGACCCGAAGCCCGCGAGCGACCCATCGGTAGACGACCTCATCAAAGACATGGAGAAGACCAAACCGGAAGGCACCGCCGTCGCACCTGATCCCGCACCCGCACCCGCCGCCGCAACCAAGCCCTCTGCTCCTCTGACACCGTCCTCGCCCGCTGCCACCCAGACGCCTGCCGCGACGGCCGCAAAGACGGCGCGCACACGCAACGCCGAACCCGGTCGATCTCGCCTCGTTCGTGAGGGCACCTTCCTCGTCTCCCGCAAAGGGCGGCTCGTCCGCTCAGCCAGCGGCGAGTGGACGTTCGCGTTCGATTCAGGCACGAGCCAGCAGACCGGGAACGATCCCACCATGACCATCCTCCCGTGCGAAAAACTGATGGCGATGGAACACGTTGCCGAGAAGCACGGCGATGCCGTATCGTTCAGCCTCAGCGGGCAAGTCTTCGTCTACAACGGCCGCAACTTTCTCTTGCCCACCAACTACATCGTGAATCGTCCGAACGGCGACGTCCGACCGCTCCAGTAACGCCCCGCCTTTCACATTGTCCCAACGGCAGACACATACAGGTCTACACAACCGGCCCAGGAGCGACCCGCGGCTCTCCTGCTCCCGCACGCACCCGCGCCGGGGCAAACCCCAGGCACATACCAAGTATTGCCCCCAAGCCGCCAAACCCAGCGGCGGGCAGTGTCCACCCCATCGCGCGAATCGCGGTGTCCTTGAACCGATACTTCGGCACATTCAGTTTGGGGATCACATGCAGCGCGGTCTGGTATTGCCACGAACGCTCCGCGAGTTCCGGTATCGCCGCGAGCGCCACCGCTTCGGGCTTGCCCTCTCGCACCAGCCGATCGAGCGTCATCTGTCCCATCTCCCCGCGTGGCCAGCGATACGTATTGGTTTCGATCGTGCCGTCTGGTTTGAACTCATGGAAATCAAATGTCCACGCGTCGCGGAATACCTTCCCCCAGGTTTCAGGGTCCATCCCCTGCGGCGTGCGCCGCGTCACAAGCACCACCCGCCCTGTCCCATACTTATCCCCTTGCACACCTGATTCCGTCCGCCCGACTTCGTGTACTTCGATGACTTTCGCCCACTCTTCGTAGATACCCAGTACCGGGACGTTCTTGGCGGGCGGGGCTTTCACGGGGAACTTGGCTTGCGTGTCCCCGTACTGAACGCGCAGCATCGCCTGCGTGCCTTCTTGATCGTCATCGACGCGGACCTTCCGCCCGAGCGCCTCAAACTCTCTGGCCGCCATCACGCGAAAACGAAAGTGCGGAAAATCCGCTCGTTCGTTGTAGTCGCCGACTCGCTTGGACATTTGCAGCACGCTGTAAACAACCGCCGCCGAGCACACCACGGCGATCACCCACCCGATTTTGTTGGACATACGCATAAGGAGATTATTCGTCCCCTATCGTACGATTGCGACCTAACCGGCCTCTTTGATCCGATCGGGCGAACTGATCGCACGGTATTCGTACCGCTGATCGCCCCGGCCCCGCTCGTAGCGTGCCTGAAGCCGGGTGTCATAGCCCGTGTCGTCGCTCCCGCTCGCCATGTCCTCCCACTCTTCGGACGATTCGTCGTCCTCCCCGGGCGATTCGATGATCCAGCGGTTCCCCGCCGTCAGCAGCGGCGAACCGGCCAGCATCACCGACTTGAAGATCATTCGGACAACATAAATAACCGCAAAGACCCCGACAATGCTGGAAACAATCAGTACCAGAAACAGCGATGTCTCACCGCGCGCCAGCCCGAACGAGTTGCCAAGATTACAGCCGATCGTCGCTACGAAGTACGGATTCCACGATCGCTCACGCAGCAACCGATCGATCCCGCCGATGAGCAGGCCGAAGAACGCCGCGTACCCGATGACACCGAACCAGCCCCCCTCGGACCATCCATGCCCCAGGATGCCGATGCCCAGATTCGCGGGCGTGCCGAGTTGCTTTTGCACCACGACCCCCATCCCGATCGGCTTGTTCGGCCAAAGGAACCGCGGAATCGGGTTGACCATAAAATAGACCGCACCGTTGAAGGGGTCGTACGCGTACGTCTCCGGGTAGTTCTCCATGATGAACATCGTGTCGGTCGGCGCGTCGCTGCCCATCATGGTCTTGATCGCACCGCGCTGCAGCGTCGGGTTCTCGAGGAACTTGGTGATCTGCTTCGCACGCATCGAAAGCGTGTACCCGCCGCCACCGGATGATGACGTACTCCCCTCGCCTCGGAAACTCGCATAGAACGCGACGAGCGCGAAGGTGAATGCGCCGATCGCGCCGAGCCGAACCACTTTCGATGCCAGCGGCTTCTCTTTGAGCGAGAAGTACCACCACACCCACCCAACGCTCATCAGCACCCCGAGAATACCCCGCCGGCCCGATTCGCCGACCATCCCGATCACAAAGCACAACCCGAACGTACCCAGGAAAATCGCCCACGCGATCGGGTTGAACCGCCGGGCGATCAGGTAGTACGTCGCCAGCCCCGCCGACGCACCGGCCAGCCCACCGCGGAACTGCGAAATCAGCACCGTGAGGTAACTGCCCATCGGCACCACCGCGGCCACCACGGCACACCCCAGCAGCACCCCCAGCGTGATCAAGATCCCAGGATCGGTAATCGGCAAGTCCGCAGTCGGTACCACCTTCCGCATCGGCTTCCCAAGCCGTTCGCCGTACTTGAGCGCTATGAAATACACGATCAGAAAAAGCGGAAGAGAGAGGAACAGTAAGAACTTACCCTCATCAGACGCGACATAAATATCGCTTCCGAAGCCGTCGGCGATCGTGTAGTACGTCCCGAACCCGTAGAACTGAGCGAAACCCATCAGGAAGATGTTTCGCCACGACAAAAGTTCGTACTTGCCCGTTCGGAGATTGTTAATAATCGTGCCGTACACCGTGAGGATCACGACAATCGACATGATCAGCAGCGGTGTGTTCATTCACGCCTCTTACGCCCGAAACGTCGGATCTGGTCTTGTCTCACGAACAATATCTCTGACTTCTCCCCGCACAACGAACTACCACTCCATCCACGGCTCCGATGGGCTCCATTCACGAATACACACGCGTCCTGGTGCCTTCGGCCTCGATCGTTACCATCGATTCGGCCAATACACGGGCATCAGTTTAGGCAAGCGTGCTGGTTGGCTCACGCTCCACGCCGCCGACTCGGACTCGAACGGTTGTGCCGAAGAAATCGCGCCCCGCTCGCCGAATACGCTCCATCACCCTGACTTTCAAATAGTCTGATAATCTTGTATCATCCCCCGAACCCGCAACCAAGGAGCATCACGATCATGGCCAAGAAGAGCACGAGGAAGGGATCACGGCCGCGAGGAAAAGCAGCAAGCAAGAAACTTCAGAAGAAAAAAATCGTCAAAAAAACTACGAAGTCCACCAAACCGAGCAAAGCATCTTCCTCACTCGCCGGCGAGGCTCGTCGGGCCGTCGAGATGCTGGAATGGACTCACGCCCTGACCGCGCGGCTCGTCTCAGGCTTCCCCCCGGACAAACTCACTTACCAGAGCCATCCAACCGAGAACCACCTGCTCTGGCAGGTCGGCCACCTCGCAACAGGGTACTCCTGGTTCGCAAGCATGCTCGATGGCGGTTCGGGCAGCCTCGGTGAATCGTTCGACAAACTCTTCGGCTACCAGTCCAAGCCCGTCCCCGACGCGGCCGAGTACCCACCACTGAGCGATGTGCAGCGTGTCCAAGACGAGCAGTACGCCCGGTTGCTGGCAGCCGCGAAAAAAGTAAAGGACTCCGACGCGGCCGGCACGATGGAATCAGGCGGATTCGCCAAGAACAAAATCGACCTCATCGGCAAAGTGAGTTGGCACGAGGGGTGGCATCAGGGGCAGATCAGTTCGCTCCGCCGTGCGCTCGGGCTGCCTTCTGTCATGTAAATCCCCATTCACCCCCATTTTGTTTCTGAACCCAGGCAACTAGGTCTTGCTGCCCCCGACCTCGACCCGCTGGCCGATTTTCATTTCCGTGCCAGCGAATGTGCGCGCGATATTCCCACGATGTTTGTAGACCACAATGACCGCGAGCAACCCTGTCACCCCAAAGTACGGCCACCCCGCAGCAAAGACCTCGCCCGCGTCGCGTCCGCTCGATCCGGGTAACGGCGGTTGAGTAAGCACGCTCGATACCACCGTGAACACCGGCATCATCATCGCCGCAATGCACGAACTCACTCCCACGTACCGCGTCACTCGGACGCAGACGATCCACACAACCAGCACCCCCAGCGCGGCGATCGTCAACACCGGGAAGATGCCCGCCAGCGCCCCCAGCCCGGTGGCAACCCCTTTCCCGCCACGGAACCCAAGCCAAATCGGGAACATGTGCCCCGCGATCGCACCGACCGGCACCCCAAGCCACGCGAGGGTGTGCATCGCAGAAAGCGACGGCTGCCCGATGGTCCCCATCACGATCCCTGCAACCACGCTGGGCAGCAGCCCCTTGAGTACGTCGAGCACAAAGCACACAATCCCGAGGCGTCTGCCCAGCACACGCCCGACGTTTGTCGCGCCGATGTTACCCGATCCGTGCTCGCGGATATCGACGCCGCGCGAGCGTGCGATCAAATAGCCGAACGGGATCGATCCGACCACATATGCGGCCACCCACGCGATACACCATTGAACCGAGAACGGCATAGGGGTCATTGTTGCCCAGTATTCGCGCGGGGCCAGAATCCTCGTGAACAAGGCACGCTGGAGGAAATGTTCTGAAATCGCGTTGCCGTGTGTCCAATCAATGAAATCAGACGGCCCAAGCAGTCGGATCGCCTATTGTTTGGTTCCGATGCCGACTTCTTCAAGTTCTGCGCGCAGCGTCCGACGTAACAGGCGGGTCGGTCGGATCGTTTGAGAACAGCATGAAACCCACGTTCGCCCCCCCACTTTCAACATCCAACTCCTCCCCTGCGAGCAACCCCGAACACGCCAAAAAGCCCCGGCGCGTTGGCAACACGGTTCGAGGCCGATTCGCCTTCGCCAAAGAGTTTCTCAAAGAACCGAAGGAAATGGCCGCGGTAGCCCCCAGTTCGCGCCACCTGGCACGAAAGATGGTTGAAGGGATCGACTTTGCTCATGCGGGCGCGATTGTCGAGTACGGGCCGGGCCTCGGGACGTTTTCTCGTGCTGTGATCGATGGGATGCATCTGGCGGGTATGAGCAACGCTGTAGCGGCCCCCGCCGGGATCCCCGCAAACACGGAGGTTTCACCTTCGGCGGGATCTTCGACCGATTCTTCGTCGGTATGTCGGTTTATCGCCATCGAACGCAACGAACGGATGTCCGAACTCTTCCGACAACGGTTTTCGGTGCGTGAAGCGACGCTCTATAACGATGACGCCGCGAATGTCCGTTCGATCTGCGAACTCGAAGGGGTCTCGGAAGTTGGGTACGTCGTCAGTGGACTGGGCTGGCCGAGTTTTTCAGACGACCTGCGAGAGCGAATCCTCGTCGCCACGGCGGATATTCTGCGCCCCGGAGGAGAGTTTCGTACCTTCGGGTACCATGTTGGGCTGACGATGCGGGGTGCGTGGCACTTCCGCCGGCTGGTGCGCGAACTGTTCCGCGAAGTCACGATCAGTTCGATTGTGTGGCGCAACATGCCGCCCGCATTCGTGTACCGCTGCGTCAAGTGACGCGAACTGGCGCACGGATCGGGACCATAGCGGTCGTCGGTATTATTTGAGTTCGACGTTCCAGTACGCTTCGTCAAGGAATGCTTTCCAAGACTGATAGCGTTCCTGCCCAAGCCGAACGGCGATCAGCGGGTTGCGCTTGGGCTTGACTGGTGGTCGAATCAAGTGCATCTGAGCTTGAAGAGGTGTACGACCACCCTTGCGCGCGTTGCACCGGATGCACGCACACACCAGATTTTCCCACGAATCCCGCCCGCCCTGAGTCCTCGGGACGATGTGATCGATCGAGAGGTCGCAGGTCGAGAAGTGTTTGCCGCAGTATTGGCAGGTGTTGCGGTCGCGCGCGAAGAGGTTACGCCGGTTGAGTTTGACGACCTGCTGGGGGAGCCGGTCGTACCCAAACAATCGAATGACCCGAGGCACGGCGACATCAAACCGAACCGTCCGCACATAGTCTTCACATACGGATGCGACATCGGTGTCGTCGCCGAGTTGACGCTTGATTTGCGAGAGTTCGGCCCAACTCGCAAAGTCGTAGTTGACAAACTTGCCGTCGTCAACGTGTATGACTTCTGCCAAGTTTCGGCAGAGCATGGTGAAAGCGCGCTTCGCCGACACGACTCGGATCGCCACGTACAACTTATTGAGCACCAGCACCTTGCAATCGAGCGCCGAAAGCAGATTGGCTTGGAGGGCGGCTACATCCACGTCCGCCAGAGCGGGGTGTGAGAGCGACCGAGGATGGATCGATCGAGCGGCCATGCGTTGCCCGGCAAGGGAGGAAACTCCCGAACGTCAGGGCTTAGCGCCCTCGCCGGACGTCTATAAGGATACAACACAAATCGAGTTCAATCAACCAATAGATCGGATCGAGCGGAAAACACGACAGGTTGGGGATGAGCGAACTTGATAAGCCGAAGCAACTACAGGTAGGCGGCGATCGAAACTCACCGGTTCATCAGACGCTTTGCTTGGGTCGTGACACGCTGCCAGTCGAACGCGGGACCGGGATCGACCTTGTTCGGTTGAATGTGAAAATGCCCCAGTAAGCCTCGATACTCGATGAGGTGTTCATCCGGTAGATGCTCACGGATGAGTTGACCTTGCGAATCTTTGGGAAAATCGCACGGCAGATTGGGAAAGACGGTGCAAAGCGCGGCGGTCAGACGAGCGAGTGATTCATACTGCTCCGACGTGAAATCGTACTGAACGTACTCGGTTCCTTGAATGTTGCCGAGGACCGGCTGTTCGCGCGCGGGCCGCGGCACAAACCCCGGCGTGCGCACGCCGCCGTCTCCGATCGACGGAGGGAACTGAACGCGCACTTGGCGGCCTTGGGGTCCTGTGGGGTCCGCTGGGTACCAGCGTTGGAGGATCGCGGGGAGTTCATCGGCGGAGGCCGACTGATCGGAGGGCACTCGCGGCTTGGGGTACGCCCCAATCTGGGCGATCTCGATACCGATGGAGCGATCGTTGGAAGTGGTGGCGTGCCAGGCGCGTTCTTTGAGGTCGAGCGTTTGGTAAATAGTGCCATCGACATCGAGCATGAAATGGACGGAAAGCCCGCGCACATCGTGAAGCACCCTGAAGCACTCGCGGCTGGTACCGCACACGTCGTAGTGGATAACGAACTGATCAACGATTGGAATGAGGGAAGCGAGGTCCCATCCGCCGCCGCGGACCTGCTCGAAGACGGAGTCGGTGAGCCGATTGCCTGAACCACGCGGCCCGCGAGCGGGTTCGCCGAAGCGAATGCCATAGCGGTTAGGGGTGGCAGGGCCGGGGGAGTCGTGGGTCCAAACGGATCGTTCCCATGGTGCGAAGCGTTTCTCGACGCGGTACGCGTCGTAGCCGCCGGGATCGGTCCAGAGGACAACGGGCGCGCCGGTGTGGAAGAACTGACCACAAACGACGATTTCGTCGCCGGTGCGAGGAGCGGTCGAACCGATGCGGGGCTTGGACGCGCAGCCGGTGAGACCGGCGGCGAACAGAGCCAGCAAGACAAGGCAGTTTACGTACAGCAACAAAGGCGACGGAGCGATCATGGTGAATGACGGTAGCGTGCCGGGTCAAGAGTCATGATCGAAGTACGAAGCGAGTTTAGGGGTTGATGGTACTTGGATTGCCCACGCCGTCGATCTGCTGGCACTCGATCTGCGTGAGGAGCCATGCGTTGGGGCCGCCGGGTTCGTGGCGTTGCCAGGTAAGTATCCACCATGAACCGGTTGGAACGGCGTACAACGACTCTTGTGGTGTGACTCGGAGGTGAATCTGTGTGCGGACCGCGCCGGGAGAGTCAATCGTCGCGGCAAGGGAAAGGATCGAAGAATCGTTGACGGCGTAGGTGCTGCGCATCCGCGTCGAAACGGCGTCGAGCAGACGCTCACGCGAGAGCGCGAACGGACGGACGATCACATCAGAACGAAGAAGGGGAGAGAGCGAAGCCGAATCGCCCGCGAGGGTGTACGCAACCACTCGCTTCGTAAGTTCGCGGCAACGCTCACGAACCGTGGTGACGAACGTAGCGGAGAGCCAGTTCAACCCGGCGAGGCATAAACCGACGAGGATAGCCGTGATGGCGAATCGGGCGCGTCGCTTCTGAGTGAACACATACGCGGCTGCAACGGCGGCGATGATGCAAACGGCCATGAGCGACCAAGGCTGTTCGTAGAGATACCGCTCGAGAAGGGGCGCAGGCGGGATTCGCACGACGTTGGCACCGCCGAAGTTCGGCAAGTTTTGCGCGAGAACGGGGGAAAGGAATGTCGTGATGGTGGTTTGCAAGAGAGAAGCCCCAGAATGGTCGATGCCGGACGCAGGAGAATATGGAAGGCGCGACACGGATGGCGAAAGCAAAGACAAGCAATCCGACCGCGGGAAGCGTCAATCGGACGCCGCCTCCTTACTTGATCGCGAGCGATCGTGGGCAAGAAAGGTCGGCGTCCGCGGTGCTTGAGCGCAACCTTCGTGCGCTCACCCGGACCTCCCCAAGGGCCGCTGAACTCGTGCAATCCGCTACGGCCCGCACGGACGTGGAGTTCCTCGAAACCGGCGAAGGCGTGCTTGCGGCGCAAGTTCGAGAACCGGACGAAGTCGTCGGGGATGGGACAATCGTACGGGGACATGTGCGTGCGTTGTGCAGCCGACGTTCGCCGATGGGCGAGGCTGGGCAGATCGCGGGCACCATCGACATCAAGCAGGTAGCGGCGGTCGCCATGGCAGGGTTCGGGGTGGGCCACTTGGCGGGGGTGATCGCGGCAAGGATGAAACGGTCGGGTGTGATCGTGATCTACGAGCCGGACGTCGCGCTGCTGCGGGCGGTGTTCGAGCGGATCGATCACTCGGCGTGGCTCAGAGAGAGCAACGTCGTGATCCTCACGAGTGCGGAGGATGCCGCGGCGATGTCGGCGGCGCTGACGGGAGTCGAAGGGATCGTGATGATGGGCCTATCGCTCGTCGAGCATCCCGCGTGCGGCCAGCGGCTGCAATCGAGTAAGGGCACGTTCTACGCGAAGTTCCAGGGTGTGGTACAGGCCGTGAGAACGATGGTTGCCACGACACTGGTGCAGGTGGATACCACGGTGCGGAACCTGGTCACGAATATCGGATATTACACGAACACCCCGAGCATCGCGGACCTTGCGGGCATCGCCAGCGGACGGCACGGGTTCGTCGTATCAGCGGGGCCGAGCCTGGAGCGGAATATCGAAGAACTCGCTCGCCCGGGAGTGAGAGAGAAGAGCGTGATCATCGCGGCGCAGACGGTGCTGAAACTATTGCTTGCGCGGGGGATCAAGCCGCACTTCGTGACGGCGCTCGATCATTCGGATATCAGCGCACGGTTCTACGAAGGACTCAGCGCGGCGGATGTGGAGGGTGTGACGCTGATCATCGAAGCGAAGGCCAGTCCGGCAATCCCTCGCGCGTTCCCTGGAGTTGTGCGGTGTGTGCAGGACCGATTTCTGGATACGCTGCTGGGTGCGGAACTGAAGCGGGTGATGGGACAACTACCCGCCGGGGCGACGGTGGCGCATTTGGCGTATTACCTAGCGCGGTATATGGGGTGCGACCCGGTGGTGCTGGTCGGGCAGGATTTAGGGTTCACGGACGGGCAGTACTACTCATCAAACGCGGCGATACACGAGGTATGGGCGAGTGAACTGAATGAGTTCTGCACGCTGGAGATGATGGAGTGGTCGCGTGTGAAGCGGATGGGGAAGCACCTCCGCCAAGCGCCGGATATACACGGTGGGACGATCTATACCGATGAGCAGATGGCAACGTATCTGGTGCAGTTTGAGCGAGACTTTGCGAAGGACGCCTCGCAAGGCAAGAACGTGATCGACGCGACGGAAGGGGGCGTGCGAAAGGCACACACAACGAACGAACGACTCCGGGCGGTTGTGGACAGGGTGCTGGCCGACGGGCAGCCGCACGGCATATCGCTCGGTGGCAGGGGGTCGGTCGGGTCGTGCCCGGAAGAGCCTGTGCTGGCGAGGCTGGATGAAATCCGGTCGGAGATCAACCGAGTTGGCCGGGTGTGCGGCGACACGAGCGTGGTGCTCTCGGAGATGCTCGAACATCACGCGGATCAGGAGCGCGTGAACCGTTTGATTGCGAAGGTTGACACGCTGCGAAACGAAATCGAAGCAATCGACCCGGCGTACAAACTGGTCCATTTTCTGAATCAGACTGGTGCGTTCCAGCGTGTTCGGAGCGATCGGGCCATCCATCTCGATACCGATCTCACCCCGATGCAGCGTCAGCATCGTGCGATTGAGCGTGATGCCCAGAATGTCGAGGGGCTGCGGGCGTGCGCCGTGCGGCTTGAGACGATGATCCGGGGCGCCACGAAACTCTTTGAGAAGGAATCATCGCCGAGCATCCCGATGTGGGAAGAAGACGCCGAGCCTGGCGCGGATGCGTGTTCGCTGGGTTTCAACACCAGCAACTGTTTCTCCACGATCGACGAGATCGACGATGAACCCGAGGCACAGCCCGCACCCGACACGACCGGCGAATCGGACGACGACGGGGTGGTGCGGGTCGTCGGCGGAGCGCCGGGGGTGTGGGCCGTGCTGCCGCTGAACCTGAGCGAAGGCGTGACGGGGATGAAGTACCGCCCGGCACTGGAGAGTGTGGGCGCGGAACTGGTGATACAACGCACCTTGACGCGGCTGTCGTGCATCAAGAATCTGCGCGGGATCGTGCTGCTGACCAACCGGGTCGATGAGGCGCAGCGCCTCGCGGACGGCGAGCACAGACGCAAGCCGATTACCATTCAATCAGTCGATCACTTTCGCACCTCGGCGGTGCGAGACCGCGTGCGTGCGTCGCGTGCGTGGTCCCGATCGTGCTGGCGCGGGGGGCTGGGCGGTGCGACGTGCTATGACGAGGTTTTTCACCCGCACGCGACGCTTGAAGCACTGCGGCAGGTCAAAGGTTCGGCAGCGCTGATCGCGGGGCCGGATTGGTGCTTCGTTGATCCCAAACTGTGCGATCAGGTGATCGAGCGGTATCTGGAGGATCCAGTATCGCGGCGACTGACGTTTTCGCTAGCTCCGCCTGGGCTAGCGGGATGCGTGGTGGAGCGGTCGCTGATCGGGTCGATGGCAGGCGCGGCGGAAGACGGTCGATGGATCGCTCCGATCGGGCGGGTGTTGTCGTACATGCCGGGTTCGCCGACGCTGGATCCGACGGGGACAGGTGTGTGTGTGAATGTGACGCCGCGAGTACGAGACTGTGGGATGCGGTTCATCGCGGACACGGAAGTTACGCGGGGACGACTGGAGCGGATGTGGCAAGGGCTGGCGGGGATGTTCATGGAGCCGATGTGCGAGTACATCGCCGAGGCGGTGCGGATCGATGCCGAGCGAAGCCCCGACACGCTGCCCGAAGAAGTGGTCGCGCACCATCGCAGCGATGTGGATTCGGCGTGGTTGAACTGGGTCATCGAATCGCTCGCGGCGGGGGGCATGGGCAGGGCACTGACGATCCGCTCGGACGGGATAGACGGTCGGCGCCTCACGGAACTTGTCCAGCACGCGAAGGAGCGGCGCGTCAATGTTCATGTTCGGGTGCCCGCGAGAACATTGCTCAATGATTTGCGTTCGATCATCGTGGCCAATCCCGAAGTGCTCAGTCTGGATTTTATTGAGGAGGGCGGAGTGCGTGCTTCGCCGGAGGAAGTGTCGGAGCGATGGGCCAGCGCGAGGTCACTGGTGAAGACACTGCTGGGAGAATCGATCGAAGGATCGCAGATCGACCAGGGCGCACCGGCGACATGGATCGTGCCGCGGATCGTGCGAACGGATGGAACGGTGGCGGCGATCGAACCGTTCTTTGATGAATGGATCGGGTTAGCCGGGGCGGCCATTATCGATGCGACGGAACCATCGGACGCCGTGGCCGGCGCGAGAATCGGTGCGATGCCAATACCGGCCAGTTATCGTCGGCGGCTGGGGCGGTCTCGTCTGTGCATTATCGCGAATGGAGACTCCGTGTTGGACCCTACGGGCAGTACAACCATGCGCCTGTTGGGAAATCTGGGGGTACTCTCGCTGGAAGAGTGCTGGGCGAGTGCGAGCAAAGCACGTCGGGCGGAAGGCTGGTTCGCATGACCACTCCCGAGCACGCGAGGAATCGCGGCACCGCCGCGGAGTGTCTGTGGTCGGCGTCGTTGATTGGACCGGCGGGAATGCCACAAACCGTGCAGCCCGAATCGCCACCATCGCGTGAAGCGATTGTGATTATTCTGGCGCGGGCCGGGAGCAAAGGCGTGCCGGGCAAGAACACGATGCCGATCGCGGGCAGGCCGTGTGTGGAATGGACGATCCATGCCGCGCAGGAATCGCGGCGGGTGGGCAGCGTTGTGATGAGTACCGACTGCCCGCGAGCACGCACCGTTGGCGAGTACTGCGGGATAACAGTCGTGGATCGCCCGTGCGAACTGGCGAGTGATACCGCGAGCGTGGATGATGCCGCGCGGGACGCGCTGGTGCGATTCGAATGCGAGCGTGGCATCAAATCGCCCGACCCCCGCACGCCGATCGTACTGCTGTATGCAAACGTACCGGTGCGGCCGGTTGATCTGATCGATGAATGCGTGCGCACGCTGGTGTCAAGTGGAGCGGAGTCGGTTCAGAGCTACTCGGAAGTAGGCAAACATCATCCATGGTGGACATGCGTCGTAGAGGCAGACGGTTCGGTACGTGGATTCGACGCGGAGCCTGACGAGCCGCTGTTCCACGGTATCTACCGGCGTCAACAACTTCCGCCAGCGCACATCCCCGACGGTGGTGTCACGGTCGTGACGCGGCGATCACTGATGCTCGAAGTACCGGGAGCACCGCAAGGGCCGCACGGTTTTCTCGGGCCAGCGTGTGTACGGCGGGGCGTGGTATCGCCCGAAGGGTCCGTTGTTGACATCGACTCGCCGGCCGATGCGCTGGTGGCTGACGCAATGCTCAAAGGGCGCGGCGGAGGCATGCGGTGGGAACGTCGGGTCGGAGCCACTGTACGGCGTGCGGGATGAAAACCAAGCCCATGGCCGGGCTATTTCGCTCGGTGGTTGTGTAGTAAGGTGGAGAGCCGGACATGCAGATCGGTAGACGCAGGATAAGCCCAAACGACGATGTGTACATCATCGCGGAACTCGGGGTGAACCACGACGGCGACGCCGCGCGGGCGATTGACTTGACCCGCGCCGCCGCCGCGGCGGGTGCGGATGCCATCAAACTTCAGTACTTTGAAACAGATCAGTTAATGAGCCGAGCGGCGAAACTCGCGGCATACCAATGTGCCGCCGGAGAATCGGACCCCGTATCGATGCTCCGGCGACTGGAACTACCGCTGGGTGCGATGCGCGGGGTGGTAGACCAGGCGCACGAACTGAAACTGCACGCGATCGTGACGGTGTTCAGCGTTGGGCTGGTGGAAGCGGCGGCGAGCCTGCCTTGGGACGCTTACAAGGTCGCGTCGCCGGACATCATCAACCGCCCGCTGCTTGATGCAGTGGCGCGAACTGGGAAGCCGATGATCGTCAGCACGGGAGCGGCGACAGCGCGTGAAGTGCTGGGGGCGTATCTATGGCTATCGGGGATCGAAGACCGGCTGGCATTCTTGCAGTGCGTAAGCGCGTACCCGACACCGATTGAGCACGCCGCAATTGGTGGAATGTTGGCCATCGAGTCGCTGACGGGTTGCCCGGTAGGGTACAGCGACCACACGAGCGGCGTGACAACGGGGGCGCTGGCACGGCGTTGGGGGGCATCGATACTAGAGAAGCACCTGACGTACGACACCGCCGCCGCCGGGCCGGACCACGCGGCGTCGCTGGACCCCGGCGCGTTCGCGGAATATGTGTCTCTGGCCCGCGAAGTCATACCGCTGGATGTGAGAGAACGCGGTATCGCCATGCAGATGGGTGGGCCGAACATGGTCGGCGTCGGCGAGGCACGCAAGCAGGTGTTCGGGATCGAAGAGGACGTAAGGACCGTGTCGCGGCAGTCGCTCACGCTGACACGGGACGTTCCCGCGGGGCACCGGCTTTGCCGCGCGGACCTGACGATCAAGCGACCAGGGACGGGGCTGCCGCCACACATGCTGAGCGAGGTGGTGGGGCTAAGGATACGTACGGCGTTGGGCGCGGACACGCCGCTGGTGGCGGATTCGTTGGTCCCGATGGGCCTAGCCGTGCCTGCGGCGTGATCGAACGCTTCGTTGCTGTTCATACATCGTGATCGCACACATCAATCGCACCGAGACTCAACGCCCGCACGCTTTGCACGTCATGCCGATGCCAACCACACAACGCCGCATCGCAGTTGTAACCGGCACCCGAGCGGAGTTCGGGCTGCTCGCGCCGGTGATGCGCGCAGTGCGAGCGCATGAGCAACTCGGGTTACGGGTAGTCACGGCGGGCACGCACTACTTGCCCCCGGTGCTCACATACCGGGAGGTCGAGGCGGAGTTCGGGATCGATGCCGCCGTGCGGATGCAGGAGCCGGAAGAGTCGGGCCGACTCGCCGACGCGAGCGCCGCGGGGCGCGGAGTGTCTGGGTTTGCGCGTGTGTTCGGCGAACTTTCGCCCGCGTGCGTGCTGGTGCTCGGGGACCGGATCGAGGCGCTGGC
>JBGSIF010000245.1:0-15093 GCA_041742635.1 Phycisphaerales bacterium | reverse complement strand
GCGCGGCGCCACTGCCCATGAGCGTCACCGCCGCGGCGGGTGCGGGGATGGTGTAGACCGTGAGGACCGCGTTGATCGCCTGCGGCGTGGTGGGGAAGGGTGCGTAGGTGGCGCTGCCGGGCGTGTCGTCGATGCCGTCGCCGTCGCTGTCGAACGGGGGATTGGAGGAGCCGACGGTGCGCCACTCTCTCGCGGCGATCACGTTGCCCGTGAGGTTGACGGTGTAGATCTGGGCGGCGATGCTGGCAGGGTCGATGGTGAACTCGTAGGTGGAGACGAATGTGTTGAAGCCGCGGACGACGGCGGGGTTGGGGCCGGGGGCACCGATCGGCCATGTCGTGTTCTGTGTGCCGAGGGTGTTGTCGATCTCGGTGAGCATGGTGAAGGGGTCGCCGCCGGTGCCGACGGGGGGGTTGCCGTTGGCGTTGACGCCGAGGCTGAAGTTGAAGGGGGCCAGCCGCCCCGGCGTGCGTCGTTCGTCGGAGTTGTTCACCGGGCCGGAGACGGAGAGGGAACCCACGTTCCAGCCGACGAACCCGCCGGCGGGAGCGGCCCCGGCGGCATTGTCAAAGACCCCGAACTGGACGCGGATGCGCCGGGGCAGGCCGTCGTAGGCTTCGATGAGGTTGCCGGGGAGGACGACGTCGAGGTTGGCGACGCGCTCGACGAAGCGGGCGCGGAACTCGTAAGCACTCGCGGTGCGGGAGGAGTGGGTGAGGGCCGCGGCGGCGGCGATCGACATGATGGCAAGCGTCTTCATCGTGGTCTTCCTTTCAAATGGTGTGATTGCAAGCGAGGGGTCACGGTGTACGGTGGAGCCGCTCTCCAGAGCGGCTTTGGTAGGGCCGAAAGTCGGGCATCACTGCCGGCGGCGGCGGGCTGCAAAGAGTACCAGCCCGCCCAAGAGCGGCCCGGCGGCGGGGGCGGGGACCCCGCCAAGGACATTGAGCGTCGCGGTGATCGGCCGGAGTGTGGTGGGAAACGGTGACCAGGTAAAGCTGCCGGGCGTGTCGAAGATGCCGTCGCCGTCACTGTCCGATGGGGGAACGCCGTTACCGCCTCTCCACTCGGTGGCGGCGACGACGTTGCCCGCGAGTGTGACGGCGTAGTACTCGCGGCTAAAGTCCCTCGGGTTGATCGTGAACTCGTAGGTGGAGACGTAGGTGTTGAGGCCGCGGACAACAGGGGGGTTCGGCTCCGGCGCACCGACGGGCCAGACGGTGGTCTGCGTGCCCAGCGTGTTGTCGATCTCGGTGAGCATCGTGAACGGGTCGCCGCCGGGAAGGGGGGGGTTGCCGTTGGCGTTGACGCCGGGACCGAAGTTAAAGGGCGAGAGGCGACCGGGCGTCCGTGTTTCGTCCGAGTTGTTCGCCGGGCCGGAGACGCTCAGCGTCCCCGCGAGCCACCCGACATACCCGCCCGCGGGGGCCGGGCCGGCGGCGTCGTCAAAGACGCCGAACTGGATGCGGATCCGCCGGGCGATGTTGTTGCTGGCGTCGATCTCGTTGCCGGGAAGGACGATGTCGGTGTTACCCACTCGCTCGACGAAGCGGCAGCGGAACTCGAAGGCCGACGCGCCGCTTGATCCGGCGGCGAGGACGATCGACATGATGGCGAGAGTCTTCATTAGGGTGTTCCTGTCAGGTCTGGTGGAACCGCTCTCCAGAGCGGTTTGAGTGCCTTGTTCCCCGCTCTGGAGAGCGGGGCCACCACATGGTGAGCATCACCGCCGACGGCGGAGGCCGAAGAGCACCATCCCCCCAACCACCACCGCGGCGGGGGGCGAAGGGACGACCACGACATTCAGCACCGCCGAGATCCCCTGCGGCGGCGTGGGGTTCGGTGCCCACGTCGCGCTGCCGGGGGGATCTTCGCACGCGGGCGGGAAGTCGCAGGGCGGACCATCGTCGTCCCCCGGCGCGGTCGGGGTGCCGACCATGCGCCATTCGCTCGCCCCGATCACGTTGCCCCCGAGCGTGATCGTGTAGTCCGCCGCCCCCCCACCCGTGTCCGCGGGGTCGATGGTGAACTCGAAGATGGAGACGAAGTCGTTGAACCCGCGGACGACGGCGGGGTCGGGGAGGGGCTGATCAGCACGCCAGAGCGTCGTCTGCGTGCCCAGCGTGTTGTCGATCTCGGTGAGCATCGTGAAGGGGTCGCCGCCGGGAGAGGCGAGAGGCGGGTTGCCGTTGGCGTTCTGCTGCGGGGCGAAGGTAAAGGGCGAGAGGCGGCCGGGCGTGCGCGTTTCGGCGGAGTTGGCGAGCGCCCCGGAGACGGCGAGGGAACCGACGTTCCACCCGACAAAACCCCCCGCGGGGGCGGCCCCGGCGGCGTCGTCGAAGACGCCGAACTGGATGCGGATACGCCGGGCGAGGCCGTTGCTAGCGTCGATGGTGTTGCCGGGCAGGATCACATTCTCGTTCCCGACGCGCTCGATGAATCGAGCGCGGAACTCGAACGCGCGGGCGGTGCTGGCCGCGGTGCCTACGACCACAAACAAGCCGACGAGCCAGAGCGTCTTCATGTGGCAACCCTTTATGTAAAACCGGGAAGTCAGAGAGACAGAGAGATTGCACGTCATACACACAGCCCGGTCGCGCGGCAGGGCGTTCTTGGGCGACCAAGTTACAGAGCCATCAAGAAGTGAAGAGAGAGGGGGGGAGAGATAGTCAGGCCGAGATAGTCAGGCCGAGAGTGTGGGAGAGACACACGCGCCCCGCTATAACATAAAGGATACACGATCTTTCGTGCGCCGCCCAGCGGGGACTTGGTTTTCCACAAGGGCTTCGTCCCCGGCATCCTGCACCTGCGAAAGCCGACCCGATGTGGACGTGCCACCCAACCCGCGGCTGCCCGTGAGTCACGCTTCGGTATCTTGGTAAACTCGACGACGCCGAACGAGACGAAGTCGGGTCATGCAACGCATGGCCCGACTTCGGCGGAAATCAAGGGACATTCCTCCCGGCTACCACATGGCGGAGTCAAATCAGCACCCGGCGAAGAACGCCGCCACGTAGTCGAAGAAGTCCTGCGAGTTCGTCGCGCCCGACTGATTGAAATCGGCGTTCCCGCTGAAGAAGGACGCGATGAAATCGAAGAAGTCTTGCGAGTTCAGCCCGCCGACTCCGTTCCAGTCCGCTGCGCACGTCGTGCCGCGGAACCAGCGGTTTGCCGGGATCACCTGGCGTGCAATCGTGGCCGATTCCCACCGTGCGATCAGCCCCGCCCCGCCGCCGTTCTCGAAGAACTCGATCCGCACCGGGTGATACCCCGCGGCCAGCGCGACCGTTCCCGATCGGTCCACCATCCCGTGCAGCCCGTCATTATCAATCACCAGGTCGGACCCGATGAACAACTTCGACCCGTCGTCGGACTCGATCGACAGCGTGTAGAACCCCGTCGTGGGCACTTGGATGAACCCCGCGAAGACGGCCCCGACCTCGTCGGCGCGCCCCGAGTTGGCGAAGTTCCCGCCCGTCGAAGGGAAGTTGACCCACGATGTGGTGGTGCTCAAGTACGCCGTGAGCCCCGAGAAATCCGGCATCACCGCCGGCGCACTCAGTGCGAAATACGACACGTTCGGCCCGGGCATCGCGCCCGTAATCGTCACCGCCGGCCGCGCCTGAGTGACCCGCACGAACACCATCGCCGATTGGTTTGGCCGGCCCGCCGACGATACCACATACGAGAACGAATCCGTCCCCGAAAACCCCATCGGCGGCGTGTACAGAATCTGATCGATCCCGCCCGGCCCGGTCCCCACACTCCGCGCCACCGTCCCCCCGTTGTTGCTCAGTTCAAAGTTCGTCGCCAGCGACCACGTCGCGCAACTCCCCCGCGTGTCGTTGCTCAGCACATCGATCAGCACCGGCGTACCCGACAGCGTCGTCGCCCGATCCTGCGTCGGGTATGCCTGATTCACCAGCGGGCACGATCCCTGGCTGGTCATGTACCAATCCATGTCCTGAATATTCAACGGGTGAAAATGCAGCGCGATGTTGCCCAGCCCGCCCGCGCACGTATGGCAATAGGACATGATCGTCCCTGCCCCCGCCTGCGAGCAGTCACCCAGCCCGCACCCGTCGATCGGCGGGTTGTAATCGTGCGTATGAACGCTCCCGAAGTTGTGCCCGAGTTCGTGCGATACCACCACCAAATCCCAGTTCCCACCGTTGTTGTCCGCAAGTGGATACGGGAACGACCCGCCCAAGTACCCCGACGCGCCGTACCCGAACGAGTTGTTGCACACCACGTTCAAGTACGCCACGCCCCCCGCGCCGTTCAGCCCGTCCGTCGTGAGGACGTGCGCCAGCGTCCGTTGTACGCTCCCCATGCTTGATACCCAGTGGTTGCGGAACTGCCCCAGCACATCGTTCGCCGCCGGGCTGTACGGATCGATATCCGCCGACCACACGCGAAGGAACGGCACCGCGATGTGCAGGTTCATATCCCGCGTGTAGATTTCCGAGATCGCGCCGAACAGGATCGTGTCGTAGATCGCCGCCCGGTGCGCATCGCCCCCGAACAGGTCTCGCGTGTGTTCCCACACCGTATCGACCGCCACCCGCGCGCTCCGGCACGCAATCGCACCCCGCGGCGACCCCGTTCCTCCCTCTGCACGCACCTTCGCCATCCCCGGCGGCAATGCCAGCGGCTGATGAATCTCGTCCGCTCCGCACACAAACGCCCGCGCCCCGGGGTTCTTGGGCAGGTCCGCCTCCGCGAACGCCATCACCCCGCCGTTCGCGTTCGTCGGCCCCGACGATACGTAATACTTCACGCCGCCGACCTGTATCATCCCGTGCGTCATCACGTCCGAGATACCAAGAAACACGCTCGATCCTTCTTCCCCAAGCACTGTCCCGCGCAGCAGCACCACGTCCGGGCGCCCCATCGGCACTTCCCCGGCCGCCGTTCCAAGCACCACCTGCGCGTCCGCGGTGAAAATATCGAACACTTCCACCTCGACATCGATACTCTCTCCGCGCCCGATCGGCACCCCTCGGAGGGTCACGCGCCGATCCGTCGGGATCGCCCGAGCCGCCGCCGAATCCACCGTTACCCGCGAGAAGATCCCTGTGTCGTTCGGATCGATCAGCCGGAGCGGCGACTCCATCACCACCGGCTGCGCCACCGCCACCCCGCACCACGCCAGCAAGCCTGCCACGGTACCCAAACGACGAGCATCACAACGTATCATCCGCACGCTCCTTAACTACCTATAACCACCCGGCACGCCCGCCGATTGCTTTCATCCCGAGTATACATCACGTTCTATCTTCGTGCCCAACCCACATTCGCGCAAACCACCAATCCAGTCGCCGCATGGCTCTGTGGCATCAATTACTTCTCGTCTCTCGCCCTCTCCCTGCACATGCTTCGGGCGATGCACCTTGCACGCGAACGGTATCTTGCGTCGCACTCGCTACAGCGCTTCCAGCCGTTTGGTCGTTTCCTGCTCCATCAAATCGTGCAGCAGCGCGTCCATGTCGCCCGCCAGCACGTCCCGCAGCGGATACTGCCCCGGCAACCGTTCATCCGCGATGATCGCTTCTTTGTACCGATACGTCCGGATTTTCTCCGATCGTTCCCCCGCGCCGATCTGCGAGTTGCGGGCCGCGGACCGCTCGGCGTGCTTCTTCGCCCGCTCCACCTCATACAATCGCGCGAGCATCAACTTCCGTGCTTTCTCGCGGTTCTGCTGCTGGCTCTTGCTCTCCTGCATCCGCACTTCGATCCCGGTGGCGATGTGCAGCAACTTCACCGCGGTCGCCACCTTGTTCACGTTCTGCCCGCCCGGCCCCTGCGCCGTCGTCACATCTTCGCGCACGTCCGCCGCCCAGTCGATCTTCACGTCCACTTCTTCGGGTTCGGGCAGCACCGCAACGGTCGCGGTCGAGGTGTGGATCCGCCCCTGCGATTCCGTCGCGGGCACGCGCTTCACCGAATGCACCCCCGCCTCGAAGAGCATCTCGGACCATACTCCTTCGCCGACGACGTTCGCCATCGCGTGCCGGTACCCGCCGGCGTTCCCTTCCGCCGTCAGGTCCAGTGGCTCGAACTTCCACTTCCGCCGCACCGCCAGCCGCTGGTACATCTCGAACAAATCCCTCGCCCACAGCGCGGCTTCATCGCCCCCCGTCCCCGCTCGTATCTCCAAAATCACCGACCCCACCCGCCGATCGTCCGCGTACACCAGCGCCGACTTCACACGCTCGATCAGTTCCTTGGCCCGCGATTCGACCCCCGGCAACTCCGCCTCGGCCAGTTCCAAAAAATCCTTGTCCGCCCCGCGCGACGCCAGCACCTCCCGCAGTTCCTTCGCCTCAGCCGCCAGTTTGCGAAACTCGGCGTAGTCCTTCACCACCCCTTCCATCGCGGCCCGCTTGATCGACAACTCCCGCACCCGCCGATGGTCCGACGCCACCGCCGGGTCGTTCAAATCATGCTCGATGCGCGCGAACCCCGCCGCGATCTCTTCGAGTTTCGCAATCACCGCACCGGGGATCAGTTCAAGTACATCTACCAAATAAATCAACCATCAAGTACAACACCTACAAAACGTACAACACGCTTGGATCGCTTCACTACTTCGTCCGTTGCATCGGCATCTCTTCAGCCCGCAGGGCTGACCGCCAGTAGCCGGGGCGTGGAGCGAGTCCGCGAGCGACACCCCCGGAAAAATTCCAACTTCATTTCTCTTGCACCCCAGCGGGGTGCTCGGTCGTTCTCGTTGCAAGCGCGAGTACCGTATCGGCCAGCGTGGCAACGCGTTTGAACCGCCACGCTCTTTGTGATCGAGATCGCACCCGTCGCCGCTACCGGCGATCCGCAACCCCCACATACTTATCCCCCGGGAACTGCTTGATCCCGTCCTGCTTCAGTTTCCGCCCCGTCCCTGCCGCGATCGGCGATTTCTCGGGGATCGAGAACTCCGTGTTCGGCAGCGAGTCGCTGTGCTTCAGCGCGGCGTCCGCCGCCTTCAGCATCGAATCGTCCGCGTTCTCGTACAACTCGCGGAAGCACTGGTTGATCCACGTCTCGCACAGGTCAAAGAAGTGCATCGCCGCGGCCTTGTCCCGCTGGAACTCCAGGTCCCGCTCGCCGTTCCCGCCCTGCCGGCGGATGTCGCGGTCGAGTTTGCTCAGCGTACACGCCCACGCGTGCAGGTAGATCCCCACATCGGCGATCCGCGCCTGCACCGTCTGCCGGCTGAAGAGCGCGTCCTCGTACCGCTTCCCCGCCTGCTTGAGTTGATGGCTGTGCTCACGCACGAACCGGCACAGCCGATCCGCTTCGCTCCGCAGGCTCGGATGCACCTTGTTGATGATCGGGGACTTCCGCCGTACGCCCAGGAACAACTCCAGCCCCAGCCTCGTCGCCACCTTGAACATCGACGGCTTGAGCCCGTTCTTCGCCATCCGCGTCAGGTTCTGCACTACCCCTTCATCCTTCAAGTACCCGACCGATTGCTGCACGTCCAGCAGCGTCTCGGCGAGTTTCTTCCCGCCGTAGCCGAAGATGAACCCTTGCATCAGGTCGTTCGAGCCTTCGACGATCAGGTTGATGCGCGAATCCCGAAAGACGCGCTCCACCTCGTTCTCGGTCATGTACGACTCGCCGCCCATGATCTGCAGGGCATCGTTCACCACGCGCCACCCCATCTCAGAACAGAAGACTTTGCAGATCGCCGTCTCGACCATGATGTCCTCGTCCTTGCGGTCGAGCATCCCGGTCGTCATGTAGAGGACGGCGTCGGAGGCGTAGGTGAGGGCGGCCATGTTCGCAATCCGCTTCCGCACCAGTTCCCATTCACTGAGGGGTCGCTGGAACTGGAAGCGGGTTTGCGCCCATTTGATCGATTGGTCCATGCACTTGCGGGCACCGCCCAGCATCCCCGCCGAGAGTGTGCAGCGCCCGTAGTTGAGGCACGTCAGCGCGACGTTCAGCCCGCGCCCTTCTTTATGCAGCAGATTCGCCTTGGGCACCTTCACATCCTTGAACCGGATGAGTGCCTGCCACGTTCCCCGGATCCCGCACTTGCTCCGGTTCTTCTGGAAGATGTCAATCCCCTCCATATCCGGCGTACATACCAGCGCCGAGATCTTTTCGACCTCCTTGCCGTTTTCATCCTTGATCTTCTGCTTGCACATCACGGTGAACAGGCCGGAGATGGCGCCCGACGTCGCCCACTTCTTCTCCCCGTTGAGAATGTAATACTCCCCGTCGGCGGACTTCTCGCACCGCGTCTCCTGCCCGCCCGCGTCGCAACCCACGTTCGGCTCGCTCAGGCAGAACGCGCTCAGCCAATCCCCTGCCAAGTGCGGTAGCCACCGCTTCTTCTGCTCCTCCGACCCAAACAACATCACGGCCTTGCAGCCGATCGACTGGTGCGCCGAAACCATAACAGCGGTCGAGCCGCACGATTTCCCGATCCGCTCCAGCACGCGGTTGTAGGACGTGATCCCCATCCCCAGCCCGCCGAACTCCTTGGGGATCGTCATCCCCAGCACGCCCAGCGAGAACAACTTGTCAACCACCCAGCGGGGGATCTCCTGATCCTGATCGATCGAGATTGAGGGGTGCTCGTGGTTCATGTAGTGATCGAGCCGTGCGAGCAACTGGTCACACTCGCTGATTTCCTTCGCGTCCTGTTCCGGATACGGGAACGCGAGTTCCTCGCGGAAGTTACCCCAGAACAGGTTCTTGGTGAACCCCAGCGTCGAAGGCTCCGGCCCCAGCAGCGCGTCCGCCTCGGCGATCAGTTGGCGATCCTTCTCGGCGAGGTTCTTCAAGTTCTTCAGGTCGGCCATGTGTTCTCTCTTCCCGTCTCCGCCAACCCCCGGGGTCATCGCGCTGCGTCGGTCGCTCGTAACCGTACTGTCTCCACGCGCGCCGTACATGCTCTTGTGCGCTGGGCGGAGCGACGCCGCTACTGAACTTCGCAAGTGTATTCAGACGCAGGTTGAAAGACGATTCAGAGCCTCAAACTCGATTTTTCGACCCTTTTTGACCCCGAAACTCAGGTTCTGATGTCTTTTCAAAATCGTACTACATTCATTCCGGTTGGGTGCTCGTGTTGTAAGCCCCATAAACAGGGTGTTTTTTGCAACAAACACATGACGCTTGCCGATCCATATAACGAGAACGGGATGAACCGTTCTGTACCTCGTCGCGGCCTGTCCGCGATGATCCCTCCCCCCAACTCAGCCGCTCTATCCGGAACAATCTCAATGGCCGCAGACTCCGTCGAAATGCTCGGCCGGCCTCTCTCGCACGCCGGAGGTTTAGTCACCATACGCTCTTTGGTGTCCGATGGGCCGTTTTCCGCGGGGGAACACTCGGGACGTGTTGGGCGAACCCAACGAAGCAGTATGGCACCAGACTCCGACCAATCCGCGCCGCTATCGGGTGATCCGACGCTTCGGGAGCGGTATGACCACGTCCGGACCCGCATTGCGCGTGCCGCGGCGCGGGCCGGCACCGATCCCCGTGGGATTCTGCTCGTAGCCGTCACCAAGTACGCGGACCCGGAGCAGATCCGAGAACTGATCCAACTGGGGCACGCGGACTTTGGTGAAAACCGAGTTCAGCAACTGCTGCAGCGTGCCGCGATGATCGACGAATGGCTGGCCCGGCACCGGACGCTGCCGAGTTCGCCGTGGTCCGGTTCGGGCCAACTCGACTTGTTTTCGAGCCTGACCAAGCCGGTGGCCCAGGACGCCGCACCTGCGCAGGCGGTGCGATGGCACATGATCGGCGGGCTGCAGCGGAATAAGGTGAAAAAGGTTGCGGAAGTGTGTCGGCTGATCCATTCGGTGGATTCATTGCGGCTGGCCGAGGAAGTACAGTCGATCGCGGTGAAACGAGAGACCCCGATCGATGTATTGCTGCAGGTGAATGCGGCGCGAGAAGCCAGCAAGGGGGGGTGCGCCCCCGCCGCGGCGATTCACCTCGCAGAACAGTTCGACACGATGGTGAACGTGCGGCTGCGCGGGGTGATGACCATGGCGCCGTACAGCGAGAACCCGGAAGATTCTCGTCGAACGTTTGCGAGAGCGAGGGAAGTGTTCGAGGAGATCCGGGCCGCACAGATCGGGGGCGGGCACTGCACGATTTTGTCGATGGGGATGTCCGGGGACTTCGAGGTTGCGATCGAAGAAGGGGCGAACCTGGTGCGAGTGGGGACCGCGCTGTTCGGCGAGAAACCTGTGGAAGAGGTCGCCGATGAGAAACACGAGAGTGGACAAGGTGACGATGACGAGGGGGGCGTGTGAAGTACGAACATCGAAGACACGGAAGTCGTGATTCTAACGTTGCGAAGGTTTCAGAAGCACGGCGGGGGATGCCGCTTGCCGCCGTTGACTTACGTAGCGCAGGACGTGACACTGTTGCATGGCAGACTTTGATGTGATCGTACTGGGCGTGGGCTCGATGGGGTCGGCGACGGTCTATCACCTGGCACGCCGCGGGATGCGGACGCTGGGGCTGGAACAGTTTGATATACCGCACAGCCGGGGGTCGTCGCACGGGCAATCGCGGATGATCCGGCAGGCGTATTTCGAGCATCCGGACTACGTGCCGCTGCTCAAACGCGCGTATGAGTTGTGGGGCGACCTGGAGCACGAATCGGGACAACGGCTCTTTGCGCGCACGGGCGGGGTCTATATCGGGAGGGCGGATGGGACATTAGTGGGGGGGTCGCGCCGATCGGCGGAAGTGCATGGGCTGGCGCACGAGATGCTGAGCCGAGATGCATTGCGAGAACGGTACCCGCAGTTTCGGGTGCCGGAGGAGTATGTGGGGTTGTACGAGCCGGCGGCGGGGTATCTGCTGCCGGAACGAGTGGTGGGGGCGCACGCGAGGCTGGCGATGGAGCGCGGTGCGGAACTGCGGGGGCACGAGCGGGTGATGTCATGGGAAGCGAATGGCGACGGGGTGCGGGTGGTGACGCACTCGGGTGAGTATCGCGCGAAACAGTTGGTGATAACAGTGGGGACGTGGGCCAATCAAGTGATGGGAGAGTTGGGGGTGAAGATCCGGGCGACACGGCAGGTGCTGGGGTGGGTGTGGCCGAGGAAGCCGGAGATGTTTGGGCTTGGGCGGATGCCGGTGTGGGCGGTGGAGAACGCGGACGGGACGGAGCATTACGGATTCCCGATGGACGCGGGGTTGGCGACGCCGGGGTTCAAGTTGGCGCACCATACGCCGGGCGAAATGACGGACCCGGATCGGAATGAGTGGGGAGTGAACGCAGGGGACGAGGCGACGTTCCGGGGTGTATTGGAGCGGGTGCTGCCGGACGCGAACGGGCGGTTGCTGGGGATCCGGGTATGTATGTATGAGAACTCGCCGGATTCGCACTTTGTGATCGATCGACATCCTGGGAAGCCGAATGTGACCGTGGCGTGCGGGTTCAGTGGGCACGGATTCAAGTTCAGCAGTGTGGTTGGGGAAGTGCTGGCAGACCTGGCGATGGCGGGGCAGACGAGGCACCCGATCGGGTTTCTGTCGCTGGGACGGTTCAGGCGCGGGGCGTCGGCACCGGCTTGAGAGGCGCGTCATCGTGCCGGTGGTATGAGATGAAGAGGGGATCGAGGCAAGAGGGATCGAGTGGGGAGATCAGTCCTCGTCGAAGCCTGCATCGACGAGTTTTTTGAGGGCGTCGCAGGCGGCTTGGGCGTCGGGGCCTTGGGCGATAATTTCCAGGGGGGTACCTTTGGTGGCGGCGAGGAGCATCATCTGCATGATGGATTTACCATCGACGGACTGGTCGTCGCGTTTGACGGAGACATCGGAAGTGAACTGGGAAGCGACATCGACGAAGCACATCGCCGGGCGCGCGTGGAGGCCCAGTTTGTTGACGATGGTGACATTGACGCTGGCGCGGTCTGGCACGGCGGTCTCGTGAGGGAGGGGTGGGTGGTTAGCCTGCGAACTGCTGGCCGTCGGCTTCTTCCAGGAGGGTGCGGACTTCCTGAACGGAGTTGGACTGACGGAGGAAGCGGCGGAAGGTCTCTTTGCTGAGGTTTTTGAAGATGACTTCCATGGCGCGGAGGTGGTCTTCGGGGCGGTCTTCCGGGGAGAGGAGAAGGAAGACGCAGTAGACGGGTTGTTTGTCGAGAGCGGCGAAGTCGATGCCGAGGGGGCTGAGGCCGATGGCGACGCTCATTTTAGAGACGGAGCGGTGCTTGACGTGGGGGACGGCGACGCCTTTGCCGAAGCCTGTGGAACCGCGGCGTTCGCGGTCGAGGACGCGGGAGATGAGTTCATCGCGGAGTGCCGGCTCGGCGGAGCCGCTGGCGATGAGAGCGTCGATGAGTTCGCCGACGACGGCGTCGCGCTCTCGGGCGAGGAGTTTGGGGACGATTGCCCCTTCGGAGACGATCTGCGTCAACTTGGTAGCCATGATACAAGGTCTCCCGACCGGGTGGAGCGCTTGTGGCAGGGGGTGAATCCGAGCCGGCGCCGCGGGGTCGTGTGCAGGTTCAGTGCGTTTTGAGTTGTTCTTTGAAGTCGGTGATCTGACGCTGGGATTTATCGACGGCGAGGTCGATGGCGGCGTAGAGGTCGTGCGCGTCGGCGTGGGAGATGAAATCCTTGTGCTTGACGACATCGACGCGGACTTCGACGGCGAACTGGTGGTGCGGGAGTTGCTCGCACACGAAGGTGATCTGCTGGGTGCCGTTGAAGAACTTGAGGAGTTTCTCGGCTTTGCTGGAAGCGTACTTCTGGATGGCGTCGGTGATTTGAAGGTGTTTGCCCACGACGTCGATTCGCATAGTGGCTCCTTTGAAACCCAAACCGCACGGGTGTGCGTGGAGAAAAGAGAAGGCATGTGAAACGGAAAGGTCTGCGGCACTGCAAGTGAGGCCCAGGGGAGACGATGCGACGCGGCACCGCCGAGGAGGGACAGGGGGTAGATTATGCGTGTGGGAAGGCGTTGTCTGAGAAGGGGGAGAGAATTGGAGGGGGAGGTGCGGGTTAGAGAGTGAGTTTGACTTTGTGGAGCGAAACTGGCGCGAGGCGAGCAAGGCGTGCCTCGCCCCCAGCGCGGAGAAGGCGAGCGAGTTGAAACTTGGCGCTGGCATCGCGGACTTGGATGGTGAGGACACCGCGGCGGAAAGAGCGGATGCGAGCGGCATCCAGGAGGTGCGGTGCGACGCCGGATTGGGCGAGGAGTTGTTCCCAGGCGACACCAGCGGCGAGGACGCCGCGTTGGACGGAGCGGATAAGTCGGGCTTGGGAATCGAGTTCGGCGGCGATGGAGAGTTCGTGAGGCGGTCGGACGCGTGCGAGCCGGGCACGCTGCAAGCCGACGAGAGCGGCGGAGGTTGTGTGCGAATCGTTGGGCGCGGAGTGAGACGGAGCGGTGGAGTCACGGATGGGCGAAGCGGGGGCGGGAGGAAAGGAGGAAGGGAGGCCGAGGCGTTGGAAGCGGATCGCCTGGAGCGATGCGGCGAGGGATGGGGTGGGACGCTTAGGCATCAGAGCAGGGTAGACGAAGCGAGAGAGGGGCGGCACGGAACGAAGGAGTCAAAAAAGAAGACCCTCGGCACATTGAAGATGCCGAGGGTGGATTGATTTGGATGGAGGTCGAGAGGGAAGGTGCGTTATGAGTATTTTTTGTCGGCGACGTTAAGCGAACGGCCGGCGCGACGCTTGCGGTTCATCATTTTGCGGCCGTTTTTGGTCTTCATGCGAGCGCGGAACCCGATGGAGCGCTTTCGCTTGATGCGGCTGACACGGTGTGGGTAGTGCATGGCAGTTCTCGACAATATCTAGGCCACGGCACGAACGGTACAGGTCAGACGTGGCAGAAGAGGTGAGTTTTCAGGGTGGGATGATAGCGTGGTGAAGTGCGTCGGTCACGCGGGGGAGAGAAATGGAATCGGGGAAAGTTGCGGATGGGTACATATTCCGAACGCAGGGGTGCGGAGGGGATGAGGAGGTGGCAAGGAAGGGGAGGGGGAGTCAGCCGCCGGCGATGGTGTCACGGAGGGGGATGAGGATGTGGGGGACGACGCGGGAGGCAATGAGTTGTTCGGCTTGTTCGATGAGAAGGGACTGGAGTTTGAGGAGGTCTTTGATGTCGTCGATGGGTCCGTATTTGCGGACGGTGAGGTAGATGCTGAGGGGTTCTTCGCGGTAGTCGCCGGTGCGGACCTGGCGAGCGGACGAGCGGGTTTTGATTTCGACTTGTGCTTGGAGGGAACAGGAATCGTCGAGGGCGATGCCGAGCATTGGGGAGCACTCGAGGACGACGGAGCCTGGTGCGTCGGCGAAGTTGGCGAACGGGGAGGCGCGGAGGAGGGCGGAGTAAGCCATGGCGTCGTGGTTGCCCATGGCGAGGAGGTCGAAACCGAAGAGGAGTTCGAGGTGGTCGATATCGAGCGGGGAGATGTCGAGGAAGTAAGGGGAGACTTCGAGGATGAGGCGGTGGAGGCGGAAGGCGTCGTCGGAGCCATCGGGGTTGACGCTGCCGGAGCGAACGCTGGACTTGCGGAGGGCGAGCCATTGCTGCTGGGACTCGCCGGAGGTGGACTGGCGGGATTCGAGAGCGAGTTCGTTGTGGTATCGGCGGAAGCGTTCCATCCAGGGGTGCTCGCGGCGGACACGGTCGAACATGGCCAGGACGGTGTCGCGGCGCATGGGAAGGTCCATCTTCAGAGAGATGCGCTGGTTGACGTAGAAATCGGTGCAGAGGGCGCGATAACTCATGGACATGTTCTGGACGCTCCGGATAGTCGCAATGCTAGAGCGGCGGGTGGGAGCGGCGCGGGTGTTGACAGGGTGGGAAGAGGCGTGGGGGGTGACAGGCTCACACAGGGTGATCGGACGTGAGTTTTCGGTATGAGTGATACAGGCCGGTGGGGTCAGTGCGTGGAAGAGTTTGGTTGCTGGTGAAGGGGCGGTGAGAGGGCATGTTTAGGTGACGGAGTGGTGGCGTGCGTGTGCCCGGTCGGGCGGCGCGGGCGGCACCGATTAGGAGTAAGCCATGAAGACGCGGAACGAAACGCGGCGTGATCGCCGCGCGAAGGCGGCGGTGCGGATGAGGGCGGTGGTGTGCGGGCTGGCGGGGTTTGGGGAGGG
>JBGSIF010000244.1:0-4480 GCA_041742635.1 Phycisphaerales bacterium | reverse complement strand
GAAACTTCTCGACGTGGCCGGTGCGATGGCGAGCTAGCGGAACCTGCCGCTGGGGGGTGGTGCACCAGCGTTGGCGCTTGGGCTGATGGGAAAGTGAAGAGTGTCGACTCCGATCGGCCCGCGTCGAGAACAAAGTCGGCTAGTACCGCAACGCCCATGTCTGCATGTTCAGCGGAATGAAGACTCGCGGCGACTGTGGCGGCTTAGGCGTCGACCGAATCCGGCGCGTGGTCGTGCACTTCAAACGGCTCGGCCTTCAGCTTGCGCGGGAACACTTTGAGGAGCCGCGCCGCGTACGTCTTCTCGGCGATGAACCGGCCGCCACGGATCTGCGTGATCGGGAAGTCCGGCAGTGTTCCGCGCACGACATACATCAACTGCCCTTTGAGATACTTGAGTTCGCCGCACGCGCGGCAACGCCGCGGAGCGTACCCCTCCGCGTGGGCCATGGGGCAGTGCTTGGGACGCACGCGTACCCCGATGGGATCCAGCGGCAAACTGCGAGCATCCGGGATCACCTTCCAGACCCAGTGCGGGGGCAGGTCATCGCGGATCACGTCGTAGAGGGCGCGGGCGACGAGGTAGGCCTGCACACACCACATCGGGGCCAGGATGCTCCGCGTCCCCTCGAACAGCGCGATCGGCCCATCCATCTTGCGCATGTGCGTCCGAGGAACGCCGCAGCGCGGGCACTTGTCGCGCGCCCAAATCGCCCGCCAATACTCGGGCATCGCGTGGACCGCTTCTTCGGGCAAGCCAGTGATTGACACAAGGGGAGCTCGCACGGCTCACTGTAGAGCATGGTGACTTCCGAGGTAGGTTCGCCTCGCACCGACCGACCCCGCCGCGCTCACGTTCCTGACCATGACGACCCGCCCGAGTTTCCGCGCCGAGTTCAAGGCGGGCGAAGGCGGCAAAACCGCCGTCTACATGGCCCGCTGGGTCAACACACGCGGCGAAAAGGGGCCGTGGTCGGAGATCACGACGGCGACGGTGGCGGCGTAGTTACTCGGCTTGCGCCGGGTCTAGGAAGGTCCGCAGACGGGCCGCGAGTCTGTCAACGTCGCGTAACTGACACTCCCATACGACAAGGACGCGCCATCCGTCGCGGCGCAGCCGCGCCCGCGTTCGCTTGTCGCGTGCGGCGTTGCCCTCCAGTTTCGCGCGCCAGAAGGCCCGCCGCGTTCGCGGCATCACGCGCCCGTGTCGGCAGGCGTGACGGTGCCAGAAGCAGCCGTGAACGAATACGACCGCACGACGGGAGGCAAACACGAGATCGGGCCGACCGGGCAGGGCTCGACCATGCAGGCGGTAGCGATAGCCCATCGCAGTAAGCAATCGACGCACGATCATTTCGGGGCCGGTGTCTTTGCCGCGTATGGCTGCCATGCACCGGGCGCGTTGCTCCGGCGTCAGAACGTCCACGGTCAGACCTTCACCAAGGCCCGCGCCCAGTCGATGAAGTCCGCCACGCGGACCAACTTCACGCCTTCGACCTTCGGGTAGTCCTTGTGCAACCCCTCGGGCACAATCAGCGTGACCTTGGCCTTGGTCATCTGTTTCAACTGCTTTTCGGAAATGCCGCGCTGCATGGTCAACAGGTGCTTGCGGGTGATCCCCTCGCCCTCGTGCAAGACCTGCCGCCAGCGGTCCTTGCAGGTGGTTTTGACACCGAGAAGGCAGAGCCGGTCACGCGGATACTTCTTGTCGAAGTACGCTTCGACGCTGGGGATGAGGATGTCGGGTTCGCCTTCGACCTCGTTGGGCCGGGCGGTGTACGGAATCTTCGCTTCCGTCAGTATGTGCTCGACGTGGTTCTCCAGCGACCAGCCCGCGCGGGACTTGCGCCGGTTCATGATGCTTGACGCGGTGCTCAGGAAGTCGTCAACGGACTTGAACGGCCCCGGCTACGCCGCGTTCACACTCATGGCCCGTTCGATGGACCGATGAACAACCACGTCCAACGGCTCCTCACCGAGACGGTCCCACAGCCCTTGCGCGATCGCGTCCCACACCTCGTAGAGATACGGCAGTTCGCCGCCCCACGTCGCGGAGTCGCCGTGCTTGGCGCGGAAGCGTTCCATGATCTCGCCCGCCTCCGCCATACACAGCATCACGCCGCACCAGCCCTCGTGCGCTCGCGTGAGTTCTTCAAACCGGGCTTCGCCGTTCTCGCGGGCGGCTTGAAGCACCCGAAGGGCGTCGGCGATTCCGGCGGCGTTGACGGCAACTGCGGTGGTATCCATCTTCGACATGGCCGATTCTCCCTTTGGGACTACGCAACAAAGACCTTGCGGCGGTGAAACTCCAGCATCTCAGGTGACGGCGTGAACCGCTCCGGCATCGTGATCGGCGAACCCGCGCGGCTCTCGAACATCTCTTTGTAAATGGTCGCCGGGACTTCTGCTTTGACGCGCTTGGAGACTTGAAGGACGAACTGATCCGACAGCGTGATGAGTCCGCGATCAAAGGCGGCATCATGCAGTGCGTTCAGGCAGAGCCCGTTTCGAGGATCGAGCCGCAACGCCGGATCGTGCGACCACGGGACGATGTGGCTGGCCCGCAGCATCGCTTCGCTGGTAATGCCGGTAATGCAGCACTTCCCATCGTGCGCAGCGATGACCGCCGCGCGAAAGAACGACTGGCCTCGACGCTGCGTCGTCTCGCGCAGAACCTCCGTCGGCCCGGTCGGCGCAGTGCGCGGTGGCAACCGCTTCCTCGCGGGTAGTTCCACAGAGTCCAGCGGCTCGATGACAACTGAGTTGTCAGCCAGCACGTCCCACCTGCCAAAGTACTCGGCCCAGATGGAGCGGTCAGCCGCCGAAGTATTCCCCATCCCGCCTACTCCCCGTCCACGCAGGTCCGGATCGAGGCTGGCAAAGTTCACGAGTTTGAGGGCAACGGCGGATGGCGTCCGCTCAATGACGCTCGCCAAAGCGACTACCGCCGGGTTGCGTGAGTGCATCTTCCCGAACGGGAGCTGGCAGTAGAGCGCCAGAGTCTTCACGAGTTGGTCGCGAGTCCACGCACGCCGTTCCATGATGGGAAGGGTAACACGCCGGAAGCCACCTTGCACCGTGGCGGAGAGCGGTCTTTGGCCCCATCGGGGCCACGGGATGTAGCCACGGGTGAAGCGCAGCCCGCGTCTTCGCGGGCGGAGCGCAACCCGTGGAAACGGGTTCGGAATCTTCCTCCTGCCCCGGAGGGGCAGAGGAAATGCGCAACTGCAAGGTCGCTCAATCGAACACGTACTTCTCGTCGAACTCGACGCCGTGAGCGCGAAGAATCCGCAGGAGTTCCGACTTGAAGTCTTCCTTCTTGTGATGCTCGGCTTGACTGGCGATGTAGGCCTTTACCGCTCCCTCCTGCGACTTGCTGACCGAGAAGACCGAGTATCCCTCCTGCCACGCAAATGCGGCGAGAGTCGGGTACGTCTCGTGAATCCACTTTGACGAGCGGGCCTTGACCGTGCGCATCAATTCCGAGATCGAGCCATCAGGCCGCCATCGGAAGTACATGTGGATGTGGTCTTCGACGCCGCTGATGTCGTAGAGCACGCCCTTCTCGGCCCGGACGATGCCGCCGATATAGGCATAGAGACGCTCGGCGACTTCGGGGGTAATCCACGGGGCGCGGCCCTTGGTCGAAAAGACGACATGGAGAAGCAGTTGGGAGTAGGTTCCGGGCATGTCTGGCCATTCTGAAGAACGTGCGGTTCCGTTGCCCCTCCGGGGCAAGAAGAGGATAAGAGAGACTCGGTTCCACGGGTTCCGCGACGCTCAGAGCCGCGTCGCTCCACCCGTGGCTACAACCCGTCGCCCCGTTGGGGCGAAGATGGCGAACAGGTCTACGAAGTTGAAGTGCGTTTCGGTGGACGCTGCCGGTTCCGGGTGCTGCGGCTTGTCGAACAGCGTGGGAGCGGCCTTGGAGTTGTACGCCTTTTCGAGTACGCTGATGACGTACTCGCGCTGGCTGGCCATCGCCTGCTCTCGCTCGGTCTCGATCCAGTTCTTGAGCTTGGGCGGGACATCTCGGATCAACAGCGACTCGGCCACGCGGACCTCCTCTGGGAAAGAATGCTCCTACTAGAGCACCTTGTCCCAGAGGTTGCCAAGCCATTGTTCGGGTTGTGGAGAAAGCCCCTCGCCGTAGAGACTGATCGGTTTTTTTCGCGCGCTCCTGAAGTCGTCCCGGATTCTCGTCGATGCACCTCGGAGTGTCCGCCGCGTGCCGATTGACGGCTTGGGTAGCGGCTGGACGCCCCAGCGCAGCGTGTGCGGGGCAGCACGAGCATGCCGCCGAATCCATTGATGGAGACTCTGAATCATGGCTGACTACATCCCCGGTCCCGATGCGAACTTTCAGGCTTGGCAATCCAACTTCGTGACCTACGCCAACGCAAACCTTGCCGCGCTCGGGCTGACCGCGCCGGACATGGCCCCGATCACCGCCGCGCAGACCGGCTGGGCGACCGCCTTCC
>JBGSIF010000243.1:0-26547 GCA_041742635.1 Phycisphaerales bacterium | reverse complement strand
CTGCTCGACGCGGGCGAGCGTGAACGCATCGGGGTGTTGCGCGATGAGTTCGAGTTGGGCGTGCTGGCGGGCGTGCCGGACGCCGTGGTGAACGGTGCGCCGGAACCGCGCCGTTCGCAATCATCGGAGCGGCTGTGGAATACAACCAATATCGGGTTCCCTCGCTTGGAGGCTGAGGCGCTGCTCCTGCTCCTCAGTGAGCAAGGGCTGTGCGCGTCGGCCGGCGCGGCGTGCAGTTCCGGCTCCCTCGATCCGTCGCCGGTGCTGCTTGCGATGGGCGTCCCGGCGCCCGTCGCGCATGGGTCGCTGCGGTTCTCGCTCTCGCGCGAAACAACCCAAGACGAAGTCGAGCGAGCCATCCGAATCGTGGTCGGCGCGGTCGGGCGGCTGCGAGAATCGATGATCGGATAGCCACCGAGGTGAGCGGTACCAAGGTGGCCCGGCTCTTCGACCGCGCCTTGTTTCGTCGGCTTCGGGGGCAAGCCGTCGTCTTGACGGGGAGCAATCGGACTTTCACGCAGACCTGCGATAACGCTGGCTAAGTTCCCCCCATAACCTCGGGTACGCAGACACCTCCGTCCATTGACACGTCATGCCACACGACGATCTACCATGAACGCGATTGATCGGACGGTCGAACTCGGCCATTTACCAAGGATTCCACATGCTTGCACCTTCGGGGCGATTGATGTCGATGTTGGGCGGCGCGGCGTTCACTGTGTCGATGGTACTCGGCTGCGCAACCACCGAGTACCAGCCTGCGCCGGAGGCGTCGCGCGCTGCCGATGAGCCGAAGCGAGCAGCGGATCGTCGGTTCTTCGAGCCGCGCGAGCAGCGGTCCATCTTCAGCCCGCTCGACCTGCCTACGCCCAATCGCGTCCGTACCGCGACTGGCTCGCCGGGGCCGGAGTACTGGCAACAACGCGTGGACCATGTGATCGAGGCGACCCTCGACGAAACGTCCCATCGTATCACCGGGAAGTCACGCATTACCTATTTCAATAACTCCCCTGAAGTGCTGCCATTCATTTGGCTGCACCTGGAACAGAACCTGTTCACGGACGACAGCCTGGCGACGCTCTCGTCCTTGCCCGATGCGAGGTTCACGAAGAAAGACGGCTTCGATGGTGGCTTCAAGATCGATTCGGTGCGAGGCCCCTCCGGCGAGCCGTTGAACCTTGCCGTCTACGACACGGTTGCCCGCCTCGACCTGCCGGTGCCTATACCGCCTGCGAACACCACCGGTGTTGGCACCGCCGGCCCCAGTTTCACCTTCGATATCGCGTGGTCCTTCCAAGTCCCCGAGTATGGCATCGACCGCATGGGGATCGACACCGTCGAACAAGGGAAAATATTTCAGGTTGCCCAGTGGTTCCCGGCGGTCTGCGTCTTCGACGACGTACATGGGTGGAATACCCTGCCCTACCTGGGGCAAGGGGAGTTCTACACTAACTTCGGCACGTACGACGTGAAGTTGACCGTGCCCCGCTCGCACATCGTCGCCGCCACCGGCGTGCTGCAAAACGAATCAGAAGTGCTGACGCCGACGCAGGTCGAGCGCCTCGCTTCCGCGCGCGCCTCGCGCGACGTGATCGTCATCCGTTCCGCGGACGAGGTCGATGATCCCGCATCGCGCCCGGGTTCGCCGACCGGCAAGGGCACGCTGACCTGGCACTTCAAGGCTGACGACGTGCGGACGTTCGCCTGGACCTCCTCCCCGGCGTTCATCTGGGACGTCGCGCGTGTCGAAGGAAGCGTCGGAACGCTTGCGCAATCCGTCTACCCGAAGGAAGCCCAGCCCCTCTGGAACTCGTCCACCAAGATGCTCAGGTTCGCCATCGAGGGGTACAACCGCGACTGGTTCGAGTATCCGTACCCGGTGGCGATCAACGCCAACGGCTCCGTCGGCGGGATGGAATACCCCATGATCATCTATTGCGCCGAGCGCAACGACGAGCGAGGGCTGTTCGGCGTCACCACCCACGAAATCGGGCACAACTGGTTCCCGATGGTCGTCAACACCGACGAACGCCGCCACGCCTGGATGGACGAGGGGATCAACTCGTTCATCAACATCTATTCGGAGATGCAGTACTTCAAGGAAAGCAAGCCAGCGGAGAGCGGCCGGAAATTCGCGGGCAACCTGCGCCGCGAGCACCCGCCGATGGACACGCCGCACGACCTGCTCGGGCCGGGGCTGTCGGGCACGTTGCAGTACGCCAAGCCCGCGGTCGCGCTCTATTTGCTGCGAGAGACCGTGCTCGGGCCGGATCGCTTCGACGCGGCGTTCCGCGAGTACATCCGCCGCTGGGCCTTCAAGTCCCCACGCCCGGCTGATTTCTTCCGCACGATGGAGGACGCAAGCGGAGCCAATCTCGCCTGGTTCTGGCGCGGCTGGTTCACCGAATCAACCACGCTGGATCAATCCATCGAAGCCGTCGAGCAGCGCGGCGACAACCAAACCGCCACGATCATCCTTGCCAACCGCGGCGAGATGGTCATGCCCGTCTCACTGTTGATCGAGTTCGCCGACGGCACCACCATGAGCACCAAACTGCCGGCGGAAATCTGGCAATGGACCAACGAATGGAAGGCCGACGTCCCGACCGCCGGCAAGCGCGTGCGGCGGGTTGTTCTCGATGCCCAGGAAGCGCTGCCCGACTCGAACAGCGACAACAACACCTGGCCGAGGTGAGTGAGAAGCCGGGAAGCCACCAACCGTAGTGCGAGTTTCCAACTCGCACGCCGCCATCGTACACGAACATAGCGAAATCAGGAAGTCGCCGCTTCACCCCGGTTCGTCGCCCCACCGCCGCAGCAGCGCGTGCTCAGTGTGCAGCAAATCCAGCACCTTCGCAACCATGAAATCAACGACATCCTGCACACTCTGGGGCTTGAGATAAAACCCGGGATTCGTCGGGCACACGATCGCCCCCGCCAGCGTCAGTGTCCGCATGTTGTCGATATCGATGAGGCTCAGCGGCGATTCGCGGTGGCACACGATCAGCGGCCGGCGTTCTTTGAGCGTCACCATCGCCGCGCGGGTCAAGAGGTTCGACCCCGATCCCGTCGCCAAGGCACCGAGTGATGCCGACGAACACGGCAGCACGACCATCCCGTCATGCAGGAACGACCCCGACGCGATCGTCGCCCCTACATCTTTATTCGGATGAATGATGAGCCGCCGCGCGGCGTCGGCATCGGCGATCGTCGGGCACAAGTTGGCGAAATCGATATGCGTGATCCGCTCTTCATCGAAGAGCAGCCGACGCCCGTAGTCGGTGACGACGAAGTGGACCTCGGTGCCCGCGAGCAGCAGTTGCTCGAGCAAGCGGATGGTGTACGCCGCTCCCGACGCGCCCGAAACGCCCAGCACGATGCGCCGTGGGCGAGCCGGGGATTGAAGGGAGTTCGTTGAAGGATGAGGCATACAGAGCGGGCTTCGGCGGCGCTTGGTTTCTGGATTCGACCGGGCCTATTTGGCTGATTGGTGGTTGAAAATCACCGCTTGTGAGCAATACTGGTTCCGGCACCACGTACAAGTGCGCGTTGGGCGGAGACACAAATGGAAAAGAGGCGAGTAGCCGCCGCGTCATATCCTAGGAGCAGGTGATGTGTAGATCACAAGGGTTTTCCCGGTTCGATGTTCTGGGCATCGCCCTGATTCTCGTTGTCGGCGGGGCGATCCTCGCCGGCATGACGCCCCGACCCAACGGCCCCAGCCCCCTCACCTTCACCAACCTCCAACTCATCGGCCAAGCCACCGCCGCCTACCGCGCCGACCATCAAGGGTACTTCCCGTTGGTGCTGTCCTACAGCCGGGGGTCGCGCCAAGTCGCCGGGGCGTCTCTTGAGGGCTGGTGCGGCTGGCAGTTCGGCGGGAAGAACAACAACGCGTTCTGGGCCAGCCGGGCGTTTGACGTCGAAGCGGCCGACCGCCCATTGAACCCATACATCATCCCCGACGAGTTCTTCGCCGCTCCACCATTTCCGGCCCGAATGTCGCCCAGCGATCCCGCCCGTGTTCGCGCCCAGGCTCCCATGTTCCGGGATCCGGGTGACATCGCAACGCATCAGCGAAACTGGCCCCAGGCCACAAGTGGTGTTAGTTCCTACGACGACGTCGGCACCAGTTATCACACCAACATGAACTGGTGGGGACAACTCGGCAGTATTCCCGACTTTACCCAGAGGTTCAACGAAGGTACCCGCCGCCTCGCCGTCGGCGAGGGCGTCAACCCCAGCCGCTTCGTTTGGCTTTCCGATGAGTTCAGCGCGATCATCACGAATTCCACCAATGCCCGCCTCCGCGTCCTCAACGGCTACGGCGACCAGAACTTCGCCCCCCTCCTCTTCGTCGATGGGCACGTCACCTACGAGCGCCTCTCCCCCACCCTGCACACCACGCCGCGCTACACCTTCCGCTTCGAGCCCTGAGCGAATCCTTCCCTCAATCCGTTCCTTCTACTGGCGATACCCGCCGACCCCGGCTATATTTCCCGTCGGCAGGGAGGATCGCCCACACCCGTGGTTGGTCGGCTGCCGTTCTGGTTCGGTATCCCCGTCGGAAATCACGGAGATTTCACACGTGACAGAGCAAGAGATCGAAGCAAAGGTCATCGAGATCGTCGCCAACCAGATGGGTGCCGACAAAGCGTCCATCACCCGCGCGACCAGTTTCGTCGAGGATCTCAACGCCGACAGTCTGGATACCGTCGAACTGGTCATGGAGTTCGAGGATGAGTTCGAGACCTCCATCCCCGACGAGCAAGCCGAGAAGATCAAGACCGTCGGGCAGGCGATCGAGTTCATCAAATCCGCACAGGGTGCTGAGTAACCCCAGCCCGATTGATGTGTGACGTTTGTACCGTGCCACGACTGTGCTGCATTGAGCGCAGTCGTGTTTTCGTGCGCCGGGCGATGCTGCGGCACGGTCTGAGGAACACCCCTTGGGCTGATACCATTCGTGTCAGTGTAATCCCACATCCCACGCAAAAATAGGCAAACGAGTGCTTCTGCAACACCCGCTTGTACTTTCGGACGTTTGTTCGCGGACGCAGTAGAACCAAGATCATGTTGCAGGCGTCGTGTTTTCTTGCGGCGCGATGTATATTGAGAGTGCGGGCCTGATTGTGCAAGGAATCTCACTCGATATTGCATGTGTAGGCATGTTCTCACTCCTCATGTCAACGAGTCACGACATCACGCAGCTTCTGGTACGTGCCTCCGCCGGCGAGCAGCGCGCGGTCGATGTTCTGCTCCCCGTGGTGTACGACGAACTCAGACGGATCGCCGAGCGCTGCCTGCGCCGTGAACGCCCCGATCACACGCTCCAGACCACCGCCCTCGTCCACGAGGCCTACATGAAACTCGTGGACCAGCGTCAAGCCCAGTGGCAGAACCGCGCCCATTTCTACGCTATCGCGGCTCAGGCCATGCGACGCATTCTCGTCAACCATGCCAAGGGCGTCAACCGTGTCAAACGCGGCGGCAAACGCGGGCGAGTCCCCCTCGACGAGTCCGTCGCCGTTACCCCCGAACCGGATATCGACCTCGTCGCGCTCGATGAAGCGTTGAGCCGGCTTGCCGAACTCGACTCGCGCAAGAGCAAACTCGTCGAACTCCGCTTCTTCGGCGGCATGAGCATCGAGGAGACCGCCGAGGTACTTGGCATCGCCCCTGCTACCGTCAAACGCGATTGGAACTTTGCCAAGGCTTGGCTCTTCCGCGAACTCTCAAAGGGCGATGAGCCGCACCCGCGCCCCGACTGACCGTTCGTATTCTGATCTCATGTGTGACAGAACATGATCCGGTCTACCCATGGTTTGTTGCGTACTGCCTTTGAAAGGAGTCTGCACGGCGAACATCACCATGAACGCACCCCGACTCAAACAAGTTGAAGAGATCTTCGAGTCCGCCTTGGCCGTCGATCCTTCGGTGCGGGATGTCTTCGTGCGCAGTCACTGCGGGGAGGACATCGAACTGCTGAGCGAGGTCCGCTCGTTGCTCGAATGCCACAACGGTTCGACGACCTTTCTCGAAACCCCGGCGATCGACCTGAACACGGTCTTCCCCGCCGCCGTCGCGGCTCAGACCGAACTCGAAGACCCGCTGCTCGGCGCGCATATCGCGTCCTACAGGATTGACCGCCGGCTCGGCACCGGCGGGATGGGCGTGGTCTATCTCGCCGAGCAGCGCCAGCCGCGCCGCACCGTGGCGCTCAAACTCATTCGCCCGGGCTTCGCGTCCCCATCCGTCTTGCAGCGCTTCGAGCTCGAATCGCTCGCGCTGGGTCGGCTCAAACACCCCGGCATCGCGTCGATCTACGAAGCCGGCACGGCCCAGACCGCGCTCGGCACCCAGCCGTACTTCGCCATGGAGTACATCGCCGGCCGCCCCCTTTTGCAGTTCGCCGCTGATGCGTCTCTCTCCATCAATGAGCGGATCGAGATACTCGCCAAAGTCGCCGACGCGGTTCAGCACGCGCACAACAAGGGCGTCATTCACCGTGACCTTAAGCCAGGCAATGTACTCGTCGAAGCCCCTGCCGGCCCCGAACCCATCCGCTCGCTCCTCGCCGCACGCCGAGACGCTCAGCCCAAGATCCTCGACTTCGGCGTCGCGCGGATTTCCGACTCCGGCGCACGCGACGAATCGATGCACACCGCCGTCGGCGGGGTCATCGGCACCATCCCATACATGAGCCCCGAGCAGTTCGGCCCCGCAGGCTCGGATTCCACCGATACCCGCACCGATGTCTATGCGCTCGGTGTCATCGCCTTTGAACTCTTCACCGGTCGGCTCCCGTTCGAGGTCCGTGGCGTCTCCATCGCCGCCGCTGCTAAAACCATCTGCGAATGTGAACCCCCCGCGCCTGCGTCCATCAACCGCGAACTCTGCGGCGACCTCGACACCATCCTCCTCAAAGCCATCGAGAAAGATCCAACCCGGCGCTATCAGACCGCCTCGGCCCTCAGCGACGACCTCCGACGAGTACTCGTCAACCAGCCAATCCTCGCACGTCCCGCCAGTGCAGGGTACCAGTTCCGCAAACTTGTCGCGCGACACAAAGTCCCCGCCGCGCTCATCGCGGCCATCCTCCTTCTGCTCGTCGGGTTCGGTGCGTGGATGAGCATACTGCAAGCGAGAACCGATCGGCTCCGCGTTGTTGCGGAGCAGGAAGCGATCCGTGCCAACGAAGCCAAAGTAGAGCAAGAAACCCAGCGTGTCCTCGCCGAGCGGCGCGAACTCAGTGCCCGTCGGGTGAAGAACGTGCTCATCGATTCGTTCCGCGCGACCGATCCGACTTTCTACCGAAGCCGAGACACGGACACTCGCCGCCTCTTCGCTGAGGAAATCCTGGGTGTGGGGGCCGATCGGGTCGCCAGCACCCTCAGCACCGAGCCGCTCCTGCAGTCCGAACTCCAAAGCGCGATCTCCCTGATCTATGACAACCTCGGGCTGTACCCCGAAGCCATGGACCTCATGCAGCGTGCGATCAGCACACGCCGCGAGATTCTCGGCGATCAATCACCCGAAGTCGCCGAACTCCTGCACTCGTACGCACAATCCGCGCACTCTTCGGGTGATTTCGACCTCGCCTGCTCCGCCATGAGCGAGGCGGCCTCTATCTTGGAAGCCAGCAACCTTCGTTCACGCCCGCTCTACAACAGCGTGCAGTCGCAACTCGGTACCTACTTGCTCTCCGCGGGTCGAATCGACGAGGCAATGCTCGCCTTCGAGAACGGCGGGCTTCTGAGTACCCCGATCAAGGGTCACGAGCACCGTGTCTACGCCGTCACGCTTAACGGTGTCGCTGGTGTACTCAACGCTCGAAAGCAGCACCCCGAAGCCGAAGCCGTACTCCGCAAAGCCATCGAACTCGCCAGCGTCGATGCGAATCAGGACGAGGCCATTTTCGGCTCACTGCGAAACAACCTGGCATGGGTGCTCTATCAGCAAAGGCAGTACGACGCCGCGCTCGATCAGGCTCACCAGTCGCTCACGATCCGACAAGCCCGCTTGGGCAAAGACCACGCCAAGACCGCGGACACATTGCAGGTGCTGGGCATCATCACCGCCGAGGCGGGTATGCCCTCGCACGCCGAGCCGATGCTGACAGACGCACTGCGTATTCGTGAAACGAAGACCCCGAGTGCCAAAGGCCTGATCGGCGAATCACAATGCGCGCTCGCCACATGCCTTTCTTATCTCGGGCGATTCGACGAAGGCGAACCGCTGATGCGTGCCGGCGTCGCCAACATGCTCTCCGACTACGGCGTCGATCACGTCGAAACCCGTCACGCCCTCGATGAAGCCGTGCGATTCTTCCAGGCATGGGACAAGCCCGACGCTGCCCGCGAGTTCGCGTCCAGGCTCCGGCCCGTTCCGCCCGACGAGCCGTAGCACCGGCGGAACCGTTCTCCAGAGCGGTTCAGATCAGTGTTTCTCTTGTGCGGCTGCTCTCCAGAGCAAGTCTTGACGACTTTCACCGTACCTCGAACAGCACCTCGACCTCCACCGGTGCGCCCAACGGCAGCGCGATGTTCCCCACAGCGGCTCGCGCGTGCCGACCGGCTTCGCCAAAGATTGACACCAGCAGTTCACTCGCTCCGTTAGCGACCTTCGGCTGCTCGGTGTATCCCGCCTCACACTGAACAAACACGCCCACCCGCACGACGCCGGCGATCCGGTCGAGCGCGCCCACCGCGCCCTTCGCCGCGGCCAGCGCGTTAATCACGCACTGCCGCGCGCACTCTTGCGCCTGCTCCAGCGACACGACCTTGGGCACCGGCCCCTGCGCGATCAACTTCCCGTCGCGCATAGGGATCTGACCGCTAATATACAACAGATTCCCGCTGCGCTTGAACGGGATGTACGCCGCGACGGGAGTGGGGGGCGGCGGGATCGTGATGCCCAGTTCGTTCAATCGTGCTTCAATCGCGGATGACATAGATTCTCCTTCTTCTGAAAGCCGATCGCGTCGGCGATCGAACGTGCCGCCTCATGCCCCACCCTCTCGCTTGGACCGCCGCCGGAGTTCGCCATCGATCTGTTCCGCCGCGTGCCTGAGCAGTTCGCGGTACGCCTGAAGCCGCATCGGCACATGCGGGCGAACCGTCACGACCAGGTCCAGCCCCGCCGGCAAGTCGCGCTGCTCTAGCCGGAACGCTTCACGCAGCAGGCGCTTGATCCGGTTTCGCACCACGGCGCCGCCCACACGCCGCCCGACCGACAGCCCGAGCCGCGTGATGCCCGTTTCGTTCGGCACGCCGAAGAACGTGAGCGTGCCTGCGGATTTGCGGACTTTCGCGTTGTACACGGCGTCGAACTCGCGTGCGTGGGTGAGGCGCTGCGAGCGGCGGAAGTTCAGCCGCGCCGTCGGTTCATCACCCAGATTCGGCGTCTTCTCCGTCACGGCAACAGCATAGGACAACCACTCAACCGACTACCCTTGTGTATCCAACTAAAGCCTATCGCCGAACCCCGAGTGCCTCAATTACTCTCCTTCGCCTGTATCCCAACTCCCATGCCCACCCACCCGCACATCCCGCTCGAGCGTTACGACCCCGGCGTACACCCCGAGGCCGCCGCCAAGCATTTCGCCGATGTCATGCGACGCCGCCGTTCCGTTCGCATGTTCTCCGATCGGCCTGTGTCCGAAGAAACGATCCGCGAGATCGTGCGAGCCGCGGGCTCGGCCCCGAGCGGCGCGAATAAGCAGCCCTGGCGGTTCGTCTGCGTGAAAGATCCGGAGGTCAAGAAGCAAATCCGCGAGGCCGCCGAGGAAGAGGAGCGCGAGTTTTACTCCCGGCGTGCCGGCCCCGAATGGCTCGCGGACCTGGAACCGTTCGACACGAACCCCGACAAGCCGTTCCTTGAAATCGCGCCGTGGCTGATCGTGGTCTTCAAGATGATGAAGACGGACGACGCCGGGCAGGTCTACTACGTCAACGAGAGTGTCGGGATTGCGACGGGGATGCTCCTCGCGGCGATCCACCACGCCGGGCTCGTCTCGCTGACGCACACGCCCAGTCCGATGGGCTTCCTGGGCAAAGTGCTGAATCGCCCGGAGCACGAGCGGCCGTACCTGCTGATCCCGGTGGGGTATCCCGCCAACGATTGCGTGGTGCCGAAGATTGAGAAGAAGCCGGTGGAGGAGATCATGGTGGTGCGCTGACGCCGTGGTGCGAGTTTCCAACTCGCACGAACCGTTCGCATTCGACCCATGATCGCCGTGGCAGCGATTTCTGGTATCCTATCGGCTGAGCGTTGTCGCACAGACGATACACGAGTTTGCCGAAGGAGCACGCGATGTCCGCCGCACCAGCCACGTCCGGCCCGCCAGTCCGCTGCTGTGCGCTCGTGGTCGGCTCGACTGAGACGAATCTGCACAACCTGCTGCCGACGCTGGAGCGGGATCTGCAAGGCTACGGCATGATGATGGTCGCGCCGCCGACGCCGCTGCGGCGTGAAACCGTGAACGACGCATTGAGTGCCGCGTCGCGCGCCGAGATCTGCTTGGTCGTCTTTGAGCGAAGCGTTTCGCCTGATGAGTATGGGTTCCTGTACTCCCTCGGTGTCTTTAGCCCAAAGCCCGACGAAGGGACCGTTCTATTTTTAGCCGCTAACCGCTCGATCGAACTCGGCCCCTCGTTCAGCAACTCGTTCGTGGTACTTTCTCTCGACGATGAAAGTGCTCTCCGCCGTCTGCACTCACTCGCTACCGAGATCCTTCAATCCGTCCGAGAGCGGCGTGGGCTTCCACTCGATGCCACTCTCGCTCGATGGCGTGCGTCTTGGGAACACGCACAGAAGTTGGGCGAGGCGGTCTTCATCCCGAGCAACCTGATACGCGATTCGACACCACGGCGTGAGTCTTCTGATCCCGTACCGGCCCAGTCGAAACGCCAGAGTCCCCCGGCCATCGAAGCGACTGAACGCCAGTCGCATCCCGCAATCGAATCATCGGAGTCGTTCCTCCGACCCCTGCCGGTCATCGAATCGGCTGAAGATACCGCTGCTTACGCCAACCCTCCCCTCCCCCCCTCCGGCCCCATCCTCTATCTCAGTTACGCCTACGAACCCGCCACCGAACAGCCGATCTTCGACACCGCGCGCGAACTCCGTCGCCGCGGCGTGCGCGCCCAGATCGACCGGCTCGGCTGGGTCAATCCCCGTCCCGACGCCACCAACGAACAACGCTACCGCCTCGCCGTTGAGGACAGCGAGTGGTTCGTTTTGTTCCTCACCGACTTCTATCTGGTGCGGACCACGAAGCAAGACTGGACGGGCGTTAAAACCGACCTGCGCAACATCGCCGACCGCGTCCTCTTCGATCCGTGGATCCGCGAACGCATCATCCCGGTTGCGATCGGCAGTGCCGCGAGTCTGCCCGATCTTCGCTTCCCTCCGATCGTGCAGGGGCTCGACCGTTTCTTGCTACCCATGTTCGCGTCTGATGTCGCGCCCACGATTATGGCGGACACGATCCATCGCGCCATCACCGATCAGCCCAACGCCCGCACCCGCTCCGTGCTGATCGGCCCCGCGCTGGATTGGCCGCAGTCCGAACTCGCGCGCACGATCCTGCACCACGCCGACTGGATCAGCCAAGGCAGCATCCGCTCGGAAAAACGAATCTCCGTCGGCGCGATCCTGCTGGCGATGCTGCACCTGGGGACCAACGTTTCGGACACGCACCACTCGGCGACGTGGCTGGCGTCGCACCTGCCGCGTAGCGACTCGTCGGTCATCCGTGATTTCGTAGCCGTGTATTTCCCGAGTTGGAAGACGAACGACTTCGGCACCGACCGTGCGCCGAAGCCGCGTCCGACATTGCCGTTGAGTTACAACGCGTATTCCCTTCTCTACTGGGCTCGGCTGCTGGCAGAGCGAACCGGTGAACGAGGCACGGGCGAAACACGCACGTCGCGCCCGATCCACGCGGCGCACTTGCTGGCCGCGCTGCTGCACCGAGATGCGCCCTGGACAGAAAACGTCGAAAAGGCGATGCTGCACGTCAGTCTGGACCCCGACGCGATCCGCGCCGCGCTCACCCGCGATCTCCCCGACTGGCACCTCGAAGGCCAATCGGCGGACTGGCAACTCGGGAGCGTTCGTGTTGCCGGTGCCGCGCCTTTTCCGGCTCCTGCATCGAAGCAGGTGCCGACGACAAAGAAACTATCGAAGTCCGAATCGAGCGAATCGGAGGAGCAAGACACGGGTGCATCGACTTCGTCCTCATCCTTGCCCGCCGCGCGTCGGCGCTCGGCCCGCTGGACCGCGGGTGCCTCTGCCGCGTCCGTCTCCGCTGACGACCCGCGCACCGGCGAGGACCACCTGGATATCACCCCCGACGTCGAGGCGTTCGCCAAGGTGCTGGCGTCGTGGAACCTCGAGCCGCCGCTCGCGCTCGGGCTCTTCGGCGACTGGGGTTCGGGCAAGACGTTCTTCATGAAACGCCTGAAGAAGGAAATCGAATCCCTCTCGAAGAAAGCACGCGACGCTCACACCGTTTCCACCATCGACCACAACGGCACGCTGCATCAGGTCAAAGTCCCCACGCTCCAGCGAGACGAGCCATATTGCAAATACATCGCGCAGGTCGAGTTCAACGCCTGGCATTACTCCGAAGGCGACCTCTGGGCGTGCCTCGTCGATCACATCTTCACCAACCTGCGCATCACCGACGAAGACTCCAAGTCCGAGATCGCCCTTCGGCTCAAGGCATTGCTCACGCAGTTGCAGGATCTGGAAGCCAAGCGCGAGGCACAGGCCAAGGAAGTCGCGCAGGCCGACGAGGCCGTCACCGTGGCCAAGGCACGCGCCGAGCAAGCGCGACTGCAACTCGAACAAGCCCGCACGCTTTACAACGCCCTGGCCGTCAAGGACATCTGGGACGTCATCACCCAAGACCCCAAACTCCACGACGCCGCCAAGCGGCACCTCGAACGCGTCGGCATCAACCCGCAGAATCTCAAGAACGCCCAGAGCATCCGTGCGGAAATCGATCGTGCCAAATCGCTTGGCTCCCGTGCCAAGCACGTCTTTGTGTACCTCTTTGGGCAGTGGAAGAACCCCGCCGCGTACGTCGTTTTCGTGATTGTCTTCGGCGTGCCCGCCGCGCTCTTCGCGCTCAGCGAGTTGAATGTTCTCAAAAATATTGAAACGAGAATCGGGGCGGTGGTTACCGCAGTGCTGAGCATCGTCGCCGGCGTACTCCCGATCTACCGCGCCGCCGCCGCTCGGGTCTCGGACGTGCTGGACACGCTTGATAAGCCGCGGCTTATCGCCGAGGCACAGCGCCGCGAAGCGCTCGCGGCGATCGAGTCCGAGATCACTCAGTTAGCCACCCAGCGCGACGACGCGCAGAAGCGTCAAGCCGACACGGAGCGAGAAAAGATCGATGTCCAGAAGCAGGTCGATTCGCTCAGCGCCGGCCGGCTGATGGCCGATTTTCTTCAGTCACGCGCCGCGAGCAACGACTACCGCAGCAAACTCGGCACCCTCGCCCTTATCCGCCGCGACTTTGAGCGACTCGCCGACCTGATGAGTTCCCAGCGTGCGGAGTTGTTGATACAGAAGCCTTCACCCCCCTCGCCGCCCCATGCCGACGACGGCACGCCCGAATCGAAAAAAGCTCAGGCGTCCAAAGCGCAGCAGGAACTCGAACAGTTCCGCGTCAACCGTGTCGTGCTGTACATCGACGACCTGGACCGCTGCTCCCCAGTGCAGGTCGTCAAAGTTCTCCAAGCCATCCATCTCCTCCTCGCCTTCCCCCTCTTCGTCGTCGTCGTCGGCGTCGATGCACGCTGGGTCCACCGCTCGATCGCCATTCACTGCAAGGAACTGCTCAGTGCGGACCTGGCCGAAGAACCGATCGAGCCATCCGACGACTCTGATGAAGAAGAGAAAGGCACGGACAAACGCAAACATAATGGCTCCTCGAATAGCCGTCATACCAAGGCCACATCCAAGAAACAGATCGCCACGCCGCGCGACTACCTCGAAAAAATCTTCCAGGTGCCGTTCTGGCTCCAGCCGATGAGTGAAGACGCCTGCAAGAAACTCATCGAAGGAATCGTCCGCCCAACCGCATCCAAGCCCGCCGCACCGTCGGCCACACTCCCCGCCGCTAACCCCGCTGCTGCACGCGCGGCCACTTCTTCATCTGCTGTCTCCTCTTCGCCAACCCCCTCAAACGCATCGCCATCCTCGGCACCAGCGCCCGTTCCCACACCCACCGGCCCTGCCGCGCCGCTCGCTCCGCCCTCGACACCGGCCACCGCCTCCCCATCGTCCACATCCACGCCGCAAACGTCATCAACCCCAATGGTCTCCCCTTCTAGTCCCGATCCCGCCGCGACTCCGTCGCTCACCACGCTCCCTTCGACGACGACGGTTCCCACGCCGCTCCCTTCCATCCCCGTCACGACCCGCGCGATCGAACTCGACGACCTCGAAATCAAATGGATGCAGGAACTCGCCCCGGTCGTCGGGCGTTCGCCACGCGCCGTGAAGCGCTTCGTCAACTGCTACCGGCTCTTCAAAGCCGTCCTGCCCGAAGACCGCGTCGCCGATTTCCTCAAACAGGACACTCCCGAATCCATCTCATACGCCCAGGTCTCCCTCTTCTTCCTCGCCCTCATCGTCGGCGAACCGGAGATCGCGCGGGATGTGCTCTGCGGGCTGCAAGGTATTCCCGCTGACTGGAAAGTCGCAGCGGCGCTTAGCCGACTCGGCGATCACGCCGGACTCTCGGCACCCGACGCATCCGAGAACATCCGCGCCGTTGGTACCGCTCTCATTAAAATCTTACAAAGCCCGCTCGGCGAGGCCCCGCTCGCCGACATCCGCTGGATCATCGACCGCGCCCTTCGCTTCAGTTTCCACAGCGCATCCATGGCGTCGGAACTTGCAAGCACCAAAACGGCGACGCGGGTGTAGTCCAAGAGTGTGGTGGGTTCGACCCGCGTTGACCCGTGAAACGGGTCGGCGATGATTGCCAGACGCGAGCCTCGCGCCGCACTTCTTCGCCCATGAAATGGGCGGGCGGTATCGGCGTGGATGTTTGATGGACTCTTGGATTCATCAGTTCACTCGCCCGTTTCACGGGCGAAGAAACGGTATCAACCCGGCGGCCAGACGCTCCGCGTCTGGCAACCATCGTGCGCCCGCTCCGCGGGCGAAGACGCGTTCCCGCCACTCACCATAATCATGGACTACACCCGGCGACGCGGTTCCTCACACCGTTCCGCACACGTCGATACCATCAGTCGATGCCACTGCCATACATCGCCGTTCTGGCCCTTCTCGGTTCGCACGATCGCGCTCTCGATGTGCGAGCCGCCGCGCCCTTCGATGCCAGCCACACCGCCCCTGCGATTCGCTTCATTGACGCTACCGCCGACCTCGGCCTCGACGGCATCGACGCCACGCGTGTCTGCTTCGCCGATCTGAACGCCGACGGCCGCCCCGACGCGATCATCCGCACCAGCGAAAAGCACCGCGTGTTCCTGCACACCCTCGACGCCGGCAAGCCCCGCGGGTTCATCTTCATCGAAGTCGCCGCCGAGTCCAACCTCCCTAGGCCTGCGGCGGGCGATTGCCTCGTCTTCGCCGACATCGACAACGATTCCATCGCCGACGCGATCCTCACCCGCTCGCTTGACGTGAACAGCGAAAAGTTCACGCCGCCCGAAGAGCACCCCAAGGAAACCACCTGGCTCAAGGGGCACGCCAACGGCACCTTCGGCCTGATGTACCCCATCGGCGCGAAGAAAGCGACCACCTCCGCCATCGCTGTCGGCGACATCGACCGCGACGGGCGACTCGACCTCTTCCTCGGCAACTGGTACTCGGCGTACGGGAAAAACAACGCCGCCTTCACGAGCGATGTCTTCATTCAATCCCACGACCGCGAGCAGGCCGGCATCTTCAAACGCACCAAACTTCCCGAAGACGACGCGGGCTTCACGGAAGAAAAAGACGACGCCGGCCGCCCCACCTACGGCGTCCTCATCGCCGACCTCTTCTTCGATCCCGCGCAGTTCGCCAAAGGCAACACCCGCCCGCAACTGTTCGAACTCAACTACGGCCGGCGCGCCAACCGAGTATGGGCCGACGTCCCTAACCCTGATGGCGTTACCCGCGAGTGGCGCGATCAAGCCGGCCTGTGGAAACTCGACGGCGACGATGTTCGCCACGGCAAGTACCCCGAGTGGCTCAAAGAACGCGCCAAGGCCGACCCCCGCTTCGACCGCGCCGACGAACTCCCCTACCGCTCCCACGGCAACACCTTCGACGCTTCGATCGGCGATGTCGATAACGACGGGCTTTTCGATATCGCCCTCGCCGAGATTACTCATGCGTGGGCTGGCGAGTCGTCCGATCGCTCCCGCATCCTGTTTCAGACACCCGAGGGCTTCGCACACGCGGATCGATTCTTGGTCAAACCCTTCGCCTCACTCGACCGCATCCCCAAGCCCCCGACGCCCACGCCGCCGGACTATCGCCCGAACTGGAACCAGGGCGACCTGTTTGTCGAACTCGCCGACCTGGACCACGACGGACGCCTCGACCTCATCCTCTCCTCCGGCGACTACCCCGACCCCGCGCCGCACGACAACCGCCTCCGCCTCTTCCATCAACAGCCCGACGGTTCGTTCAACGACATCACCCCCGACTCCGGGATCGATCACGTCGGCTCGCAGCAGATCTCACTCGCCGACGTGGACGCCGACGGCGACCTCGACCTCATCGTTGGCCAGTCTTACAACCGCTTTTCCCCAGACCTCGTCACCGCTACCAACGCGCGCCAGCGATCCACCGGCCCCCGCGCGCGACTGTTCCTCAATCAAGCGAGCGACACCCGCCCCGACTCCTCCATCACCATCTCTATCTACGGCAACCCTCTGCAACGCATCGCCTATGACGCCCTCGGCGCCATCGTCCGACTGACGACCACGAATCCCGACGGCTCCACGCAGATCCAGTTCCGTCAACTCATCGGCATCGGCGGGCACGCCGGCAAACAGCATCAGTTTCTCGTCCACTTCGGCCTCGCCGGCGCAGCCCGCGCCGACTCGATCGAGGTCCGCTGGCCGACCGCCGACCCGCTCACCACAACCATCATCGACCCCACGCAACTCAAACCCGACCACTACATCATCCGCGCCACCCGTCAAGTCCCGTAGCGATTGGGTCCTAACTCGCACGTCCTATTCCGCCTCGCACCGAACGCCGCACGCCGACGATGAGATCCGCCGATTCGTCGCGCTTCTGAGCATCGTGGAACCGCACCGCCCTGCTCATTACTTCTCAACATCCATGAGCATCAGCGGCCCATACGCCTTCCCCTCCGCGTCCCGCATCGTGGCCAAGTCCAGTGTCGGGAACGCCGCCGTGATCTCCGACAGTGTCCCGTGTTCAAACAGCACGTTTCCTTCCAGTGACAGCACGGTGTACCGCGGGCCGTCCTCCCCCGTCACCACGCGGACCCTGAACTGCACCCCAACCAGTTCACACAGCACCCGATCTGGCACACGAGTACCTTCCGCGTTCCAAACTACCTTCCCCGGCGGCACAATCGGCTCCTTCTCGGGCGACGCCGTTGAACGCCTCGGACCCCCCGTCAACACCGCCGTTGCTATCAGCCCCAATGTCAACACCCCCAGGCACAGCACGCCGAACACACTGAATGTGGACCGTTTGGATTGGTTGGATGGCATGTCTCTGTATCGGTCGGAACCGGCGGGCTCTCCCGTCGTAGACTTGGTAGGATCCCAATCCCGGCGATTTCTGCTTGTCATTGGCCTCAGGACCGGAAACAGTCCTGTTGACTGCTACAATCTTCCCGCTTCGTGTCCCCGTCGTCTAGCCTGGTCCAGGACACTACCCTTTCACGGTAGTGACGCGGGTTCGAATCCCGCCGGGGACACTTTTGATACTCACGGGCGCATTCTTTGCCGTAGCGGTCTTCACGAGCCGCGATTCGTTCCGACGTGTTCTCACTTTTTTACCATCAAAATACATACAACGGCATCGCTTGACGCGACCGATGTTATTTCCCCATCTCCGTCGGTCGATACCTCCGTCTGCACCCCGCTGATCGCCACGACCACGACGGTCGTCCGCTCCGCGCGGCTGGAGGGCTTATATGGACGCAGCAACGCAGACCCCCGGCGACATCCTGCTCGATGCCGGCACCAACGAACTCGAAGTCCTCGTCTTTCAAATGGGTAAAGGCTGGTTCGGCGTGAACGTCGCCAAGGTCCGCGAGGTGATCCGACCCGCCAAGACCATCGCCGCCCCTCACCAGCACCCTTCCGTCGTCGGGATGTTCAACATCCGCGGGCACGTCCTCCCCATTGTCGACCTGGGCCTTCATCTCGAACTCAAGCCCATCGATCAAAAAGGACAGACCGCCGCCGGCGAAGGCCGGGTCATCATCACCGAGTTCAACGGCGTCCGCGCCGGCTTCCTTGTCGATACAGTCGAACAGATCCACCGTCTCAGTTGGCAAAAAGTACGCCCTTCTCCCGACCTGTCCGTCGGCGAGGGCACCCACGCCGACCCCGCCGCCCACCGCGTTGTCAGCACCACGACGGGGATCGTCGAACTCGGCTCGCGCCTCGTGCTCATGCTCGATTTCGAGTCCGTCGCCGACGCCATCCTCACGAGCGAAAAACTCCATCTCACTCACGTCGATAACCCCGATTCAATCGACCGCGCCAGCAAACGCGTCATCCTCGCGGAAGACTCCCCTTTCATGCGTGAACTCATCGCACGGGTCTTCCGCGATTCGGGCTACACCAAAGCCCAGATGTACTCCGACGGGCAGGCCGCTTGGGATGCAATCAGTTCCTTCGCCGCCGCCGGCGAGGACATCCACGCCATCGTCAGCGACATCGAGATGCCCCGCATGGACGGCCTGCATCTCACCAAACGCGTCCGGGAACTGCCCGGTTTTGGCGCGGTCCCTGTCGTCCTTTTCAGTTCGCTCATCAGCGACGACAACAAGAAAAAAGGCCAGCAAGTCGGCGCTTCGGCACAGATCCCCAAGCCCGAACTCGAGGAGATGGTCCGCATCGTCGATCGGGTTGTCTCTGGCCGGCCCGCCCAGCTGACCGCCCAACCCTCCCAGCACGCCGCCAAACCCAAAGCCGCCTGATCCATCAGCGGACTGCGCGTCCCGCCCGCGGCTGCCGAAGACTCCTTCGTCGCATCCAGCGGGACCACCCGCTGCCCCGCCGAGTCAGGCTTCGCACTGATTCGACGATTCGGTTCCATCGTCGTCCGCGATCCCATCCCCTTCACTACCAACCACTAAATCGATATTGATCCGGTCGATCCGGACCCCCATTGCTCGCTCGATCTGACCGATCAACTCGGGCGGTATCCGTGACAGCAGTTCTTCTGCCAGCGCAGCGGGCAAATCACGTACCCCGCCGGCTTCGGTCACGACGTGTACATGGTGTGAAACATCCGCGTCGTACCGGCACGCACCTCCCGTACTCGACGCCGATCCCAGTCGTCGGCACAGCCCGTGTTTCGTGAATGTCTCTAGTGTGTTGTACACCGTTGCCAGGCTCAGCCCCGGTTGAATACCCCGCACTTCGCGGCACAGTTCTTCCGCCGTCGGGTGCGATTCGCTCGTGTGCAGCACAGAATAGATATCTTCTCGCTGCTTGGTGCAGCGGATGTCGTGGCGGGCAAAGAGCTCGCGGATCGCTTCTGGTTCCATCGTGTGCATGCAATCGTCCATGGTCCCGGAATCGGGCATGATGTGACCGCCAACGAACCGAACCTCTAAGTATTACCCATACCGCCCGGCTAGCCAACTCTCATCCTCAAAAATAGAGTCAACGCCATACCCCAACCGCACGCGAACACACGCCCGCTCATCCGGAGCAGACTTCACGCAGGATCTGCGCGAACCGCCATACATCGTGGAACGTGTTGTAAAGCGGCACCGGCGCGGCCCGGATCACGTTTGGCTCCCTGAAATCGCACACGACCCCCCGCGAGCGGAGCGCGGCCGTCAACCGCTTCCCATCGATCGCTTTCCCATCTGGTTGTGCCACCGCGATCGACAGCGCACACCCACGCCGCGACGCTTCTCTGGGCGTGATCACTTCAAACCTTGCCACCCCCGCACACTCCGCTCCCCCCTTAGTGCCGGCCGCGTCCGCTTTGGCATCGTCGCGCAGCAACCATTCCATGTACGCCGTCAGTCGCTGCGACTTGTCCCGAAGCGCACTCATCCCCACGGCGTCAAAGATCTCCAGCGACACCCGCAGCGGGGCCATCGAAAGTATCGGCGGGTTCGAGAGTTGCCATGCGTCCGCGCTCGCTACCGGCATGAACTCCGGACCCATCTTGAACCGCGTCGCAGGGTCGGTGCCCCACCACCCCTCAAACCTAGGCACACCGCGCAAAAATGACCTTCCGGTGCCACCTTCGGGGTTCGATGTGTTTCCTCGATTCTCGACTGTATTCAGGCTCCGAACGTGCTTTTCATGGACAAATACTCCCGCGATTGCTCCCGGGCCGGCGTTGAGATATTTGTACGAACACCACGCCGCGAAGTCGACGTTCCAGTCATGCAGGTGCAAAGGCACGTTCCCCGCCGCGTGCGCGAGATCCCACCCGACAACGCACCCCTTCGCGCGCGCCGCGTGCGTGATGCGTTCCATGTGGAACCATTGGCTCGTCAAATAGTTCACCCCGCCCAACATCACCAGCGCGACCGAATCCCCTTCCGATTCCAAGTACGACACGATGTCGTCGTCGCGGAGGGTGTGCTCGCCGGCGCGGGGTCGGAGGCGGACGACCGCGTCGGATGGGCCGAAGCCGTGGAATGCGGCTTGGCTGGCGACGGCGTAGGAGTCGGAAGGGAACGCCGAGTCTTCGATGACTATTTTGTATCGCTCGGGTGTCGGCCTGTAGAACGAGACCATCAAGAGGTGCAGGTTCACGGTCAGCGAGTTCATGATGACGACTTCGCGCGGGAGCGCGCCGACAAGCCCAGCGGCGGCGTCACGCAAGAACTCGTGGTACGGGAGCCACGGATGACGACCGTGCAGGTGCCCCTCGACGCCGAGCCGCTGCCAGTCGTCCAGTTCCTGAAGCACGGCGTCGCGTGCGGCTTTGGGCATGCACCCTAGTGAGTTGCCGGTGAGGTAGATGCACGGATCGGACCCGCATGTGGGCGCGGGGCCGCCGTCGATCCGGGCGATATCACCGACGAGCGGGATATGGAAGTGGGATCGATACGAAGCAAGGGGGTCCGCGGCGTCGAGCGATCGGGCGTGCGCCTCGCCGGGTTGGAAGGAAGCGTTCGGCATGGAGTGAAGGTAGCACGAGGGTGGGAATCCTGGCTGGTGCTCCCGACTGATCGGAAAAAAAGATCCGGGGAGTGGCGCAGGATGGACCGGAGTTCTCGGCTGTTGTGGTGGGCCAGCCGTCGGGGAGGGCGGCTCGCTCACAACTTACTGGAGACAGCCATGAGTAATGCGTTGCACGAGTTTCTGCGGACACGGTATAGCGCGTACCCGATTATGCTCGGGACGTCGCGTGTGAAGCCCGGGGCGTTGCTGGAGACGCGGTGGAGGTGGGGCTGGCCTTGGGACACCAACCCCGAGTTTATTTTCGAGGATCCGTACTCCTGGGACGTGCTGGGAGAGGCGGCGTCGGCGTACAGCAGTTCGATCGTGGAAGCGAACCTGATCCAAGCATCGATCGACGAGTCGGTGACGCTGGGCGGGTCGGCGTCGCTGCCGCAGTACGGGCTTTCGTTCGCCGCGGCGCTCGCGAGCAAATATAAAGGGACGATCAAAGTAACGGGACTGCACGCCAAGGTGTTTGATAACTCGATGGCACCGTACTGGTTGATGCAAAAATTGCTCGGGCTACGGAACAAGGACACGGGCTTGTGGAACCTGGTGAACGACGATTTCCTGGTGGCCGAGTCGTACCACGTTTCGTCCCTGACGGCTGAGTTCAAGCAGGGGTTCGATGGATCGATCAAGGGGGCACTGGAAAAATCCGGGTACAAGATCGAAGCGGGGCTGGAAATCAAGTGGCTGTCGGATTCGTCGTTCGAGTTGGTCGGGACGTCGGCGGTGCCGATCGCGGTGCGGGGGCTGAAGGTGTGAGCGGCGGGGAGCGAAGGTTCGATTCATAGCGGTGCGTCTAACAAACAGACGGCGTGTTTGCCTCGGTTCGGAGACAATGCCGCACGCTCTGATGAAAACAGAGCGTGCGGCTTTATGCTTCGGTGGTTCTCAACGTATCGGAAGCAGGGCGACGAAATCGTGTGGAGTCAAGCCTGCGGACGAAGACCGGCTCGGGAGAGCCGGGCCACCAAGCGTGGGCTACGGCCTTGGGTGGAATCGTTTCTGCACGTCGCGGAGGCGAGAGGAATCGACGTGGGTGTAAATTTCGGTGGTGGCGATGTCGGCGTGGCCGAGGAGTTCTTGGACGATACGGAGGTCCGCGCCGCCCATGAGCAGGTGGGTGGCAAAGGAATGGCGGAGGGCGTGTGGGTAGACGCGCCCGGTGTCGCCGCGGGCTTCGAGTCCGGCGAGGCGGGCGTGTTTTTTGACGAGTTGCCAGATGGCGACACGTTCGAGCGGGCGGCCGGTGTGCGAAAGCAGGAGTCGAGCGGCGGCGGATTTGTCGGTGACGCAGGGGCGAACGAGCCGCGGGCGGGCACGGGCGAGGTAGTCGGCGACGGCGGCCTGTGCCGGCTTGCCGACGGGGACGAGTCGTTGCTTGTCGCCTTTGCCCGTGACGAGGATGACGCCTAGGACGGGTTTGTAGTTGCAGATTTCGAGCGTGGCGAGTTCGGAGGCTCGCAGCCCGCAGGCGTAGAGGAGTTCGAGCAGGGCACGGTCGCGGAGGAGCAAGGCGGCGGCGAGTTCGCGGCGGCGGGTCTGAGCGGGAGTTTCGCGGGGGGTATCGGCGGTGTTGCTGGCGTCTGAGTCGGCCTTCGGTGTCGCGCCGAGTTTGCCGGCGGCGACCGGAGAATCGAGCAATGCCTTGATCTGGCGAGGGGAGAGCAGGCCGGGGAGTTTGCGCCAGCGGGTGGGGCGTTCGAGGATTTCGGATGGGTCGGCGTCGATGGTGCCGACGGTAATGAGCCAGCGGTAGAAGACGCGGATGGTGGCGAGGTGGCGCGTGATAGTGGCCGAGGCGTGCTTGCGAACCGAGCGGAGATGAGCGAGGTGCTCGGCGAGGTCGCGCCCGCTGGCTGCGGCGGGGTCGGGACGGTTGGTATCGGTGAGGAAATGGCAGAGATCGCGGATATCGCGTTCGTAAGCGAGGAGAGTGTTGTGAGAGAGGCCGCACTCGACGCGGATGAAGCCGAGGAATGAGGCGAGGAGTTGGGCGTGCGCCGGCGAGAGGGGTGGCGGCGGAGCAGGGGCGAGAGACTGGAGATCAGGCGCGGACATCAACATGAAGGATCGGACGGGCCGTGCGCGGAGGATCAAAGAATGCGGCCGGGTGGATCGATTCAAGTTTGGTCGGTGGCAGATAGGAGTCTGTGCAAGTTGGAAAACGTGCACTACGGAGATTCACTCGAACCGCAGCGCCTTGACGGGGTCCATGTAGGCGGCGCGAACCGAAGGGATCAGCGCACCCAGGACGGAGAAGAAGACGCCCGAGGCCATGACGACGGCGGCCCGCCACGGTTCGACGACGTTGGGGATCTTCGAGATGTAGTAGATCTCGGGGCTCCAGATGGTGATGCCCAGGTTGACGCCGAGCCAGTCGTGGATGGGGTTGATGTTCCACACGGCGATGTGAGCGAGGATGCCGCCCAGGACGGAACCGATGATGCCGATGATGAGGGCGTAGGCGAGCCAGACGCCCATGACACCGGCGCGGCTCGCGCCGATGGCCCGCAGGATGCCGATGTCTTTGGTCTTCTCGCGCACGATCGCCCAGAAGATGGCCAGGATAAGGAAGGAGACGGTGACGGAGATGACGCCCATTACCATGACGACCATGACGATTTCTTTTTCGACGGCGGCGACGAGGGTCGCTTTCTTGTCGCGCCAGGTGAGGATCTTGATCTGCGAAGCGTCGGGGACCGCGCCGGGGTGCCGGTCGGCGAAGGCGGCGTAGGTGGACTTGACGGCGTCACGGATGGACTCGAGGGGGATGCCGGGCTTGCCGCGGACGCTGATCGTTGTGACGCGGGCGGGGTTGGTGCCGATGACGGTGGCGGGGACGATGGTGGGGCGGCCGTCGGGGCCGATGATGGTCTCGCCGGCGCGGGGGTCGATGATGTCGCTCTGGTCCATGCGGAGGAAACGCTGGAGGTAATCGAGCCGGACAAGCCCGACTTTGCTGTCCAGTTCGTAGATCCCGGTCTTGAACTCGTTGACGACGGTGAAGGTGCGCGCGACGACATCGAGTTTGGAGGAGGCGGCTTCGCTGGGGAGGAGGTTGACGCTGACGGTGTAGTCGGCGACGGGGACGGGGACGGCGGCGTATTCGCCATTGGATTGGCGGACGCTGACGGCGGGCATGGGGTCGTAGTAGCCTTCGCGCCGGCGCTGGTTGTAAGTGGAGTGCTCGGTGCCCAGAACGAGCGCGGGGACTTCGGCACCGGAGATGGGGTTGATGGCCGAGAGGGCGTCGCCGCGGGGGAGGGCGCTTTGAAAATGGGCCGTGAGGTTGGGCTGGCGGGAGAGACGGACCAATGCACGGTCCAGGTCGAGGAGTTCGTTGATGAGCAGCGGGGGGGCGGATTCGTTGACGGCGGAGAGTCGATTGGCGGGGACGATCGAGGCGGCACGGAGTTGTGAGACTTGGTCGAAGAGGGCGTTCATCTCGGCCCCGGTCGTGCTCAGGAAGGATGCAATGCGCGGGGCGGCTTCGGTCGGGGATTTCGCCGCCGGGGCGAGGGCGCGGGCGTCGTCGGCGATTGATTTGAGCGAGTCGGCGATGGAACGCATTTCGGCGGGAGCCAGGTTGTCCGCGGCGAGTTCGAGGGCACGCTCGCGCGCCTTCATCGCGGCGGCGGGGATCCAGCCGGCCAGGAGCGGGCCGGGGGTGCTGACGCGCATATCGCGTGCCAGAGTGTCCTTGGGCAGCGGCTCGTCGATGGGTTTCCACCAGAGGAAATCGCGGAACCCGGTGACGCGGTGGTAACTGTCGGGATCGACGCCGAGCATGACGACCATGAGGTTGCGCTTGTCAGGGTACTGCACGACGGCGACGGACTCGATGGAAGGGGCGGCGGCGAGGATCTCGGGGCGAGATTCGAGATCGCGGGTGAGTTCGTCGTAGTAGCCGAACCCCGCGCCGGGCCATTCGATCATGACGTCGCCGACGTGGGTGCGGCCGGAATCGAGTAGGGTCGTGAGGAACCCGCCCATGATCGACCAGACAAAGAGCACGGAAGCGGTGCAAAGAAACACCGCGCCGGCGGCGAGAAGGGGAAGGATCTTGCTGGTGAGGTACTTGCGGGTGAGAAGGGCGTGGTACACAAGCAGAGTTTAGACCGGCGCGGGGGGATGGAGGAGGTCGAGGGGAGCAAGATTGGGTGGCGCGATAGGGGTGTGGCGAGAGACGAACGGCCCGTTCGCGGGCGAGGTTGGTCAGACGTACTCTAGTTTGAAGAGCGTGTATGGAGATCATGCAGTGTTGAACCTGGGTACCGAACACTTGCAGGCGCGATCAGATGGCCCGAGCGGGCCGGAGATGCGGCGTGCGCTGGCGCAGTTCGGCGCGCCGCATCAGTTTGGGGGAGGCAAGAGCGAGGGGAATGGTGGCGTGGGTCCGGATAGAGATCCTCCGGCCGCACCGGAGTCGGTGCGGGCGGGCCGGGTGATGATGGATTCGCATGGGCGGGTGATTCGGGATCTGCGGATCAGCGTGACGGATCGATGTAACTTCCGGTGCGTGTACTGCATGGAGCCGGACGTGCGGTTCGCCGCGGCGGAGTCGTTGTTGACGGTCGATCAGATGGTGCGTGTGGCGCGGGTTGCGGCGACGCTCGGGGTGCGGAAGATCCGGCTGACCGGGGGTGAGCCGACGCTGCACCCGAGGCTGACGGACATTATCTCTGGGATTCGCGGGGCGACGGATGTGGAGATCGCGCTGATTACGAATGCATCGCGGCTGAGCCGAGGGGTGCTTCGGGAATGGAAAGGGGCGGGGCTGGCGCGGGTGACGATCAGCATCGATTCGCTGCGGGAGGAACGGTTTGCGAAGATGACGCGGTCGGGATCGACGCCGGGTGATGTGCTGGCGGGGGTCGAGATGTGCTTGGCCGAGGGGCTGACGCCGGTGAAACTGAATGCGGTGCTGATCCGCGGGTTCAATGACGACGAGGCGGCGGACCTGGCAGCGCTCGCGCTGCGGTATGGGCTGGAGATGCGGTTTATCGAGTACATGCCGCTGGACTCGGGGCATGGGTGGGATTCATCGAAATGGGTGAGCGCTGCGGAGACGCGGGGCGCGATCGAACGGCGCTTCCGGCTCGTGGCGTGCGGTGATGATGATCCGTCGGCGACGGCGCGGACGTTC
>JBGSIF010000242.1:0-9620 GCA_041742635.1 Phycisphaerales bacterium | reverse complement strand
GGGGATCGCGGCCATCGCCGCCGCTCGTGCGCCGGGATCCAGCGCTAGTATCCTCAGTAACCCCCGCGCCGTGTTGATCCCGCCCACCGGCGACCCCGCGACAAACACGCTCATCGACGCAAGGCATCGCCCGGCGCGTGCCGCGTACTTGCTGTCTCCCGTCATCGCGTGCAGGTCCAGCAGGTTGTTCAGCATCGTCGACGACGCACTCGGAATCGCCCCGTCGTATTGCGTCCTGGCCCGCACAAACAGATCGGACTGTCCCGCGAGCGTATCGAAGTACGCCCCGGTCTCAGGATCACCAAAGCGCGCCTCGGCTTCTTCCATCAGCCGCTGAGATTCTTCTAAATAAAAACCAGGGCGCGAAGCGTCGCCGCGCGCCGTATCGCGCCCCGTGCGGTGCAGTTCGATCAGCCCGTGAATCAAACCCGCATAATCATCGAGGAAGGCAGGTATCTTCGCGGCGGGCACAATCGCGCCGTTCACATGGCGCAGCACGCACGAACGCAGCAGCCCGTCGGGGTATGCGTCTTCCGCCGGTGCTCGCATGTGCGTGAGCACAAACCTGGCCGCGCTCTCGGCGGCATCGACGAAGTCCGCACGCCCGTGCGACGCACCCGTGTGCGCCAGCCCCGCGATCATCAGCCCGTTCCACGCCGTGAGGATTTTCTCGTCTCGCCCCGGCTGGTCTCGCTTCGCCCGGGCTTGGTACAGGGCCGCACACAGGCTGTCTAAACGAGTACGAACGGCATCTTCACTCATGCCAAGTTTCGCCGCGACCATCGCCGGCCGATCGTTCAACGACAGCACGTTGGACGCTGGTTCGTTCGGATGGTGCGGGTCGCGGAAGTTGCCTTCCTTCCCCACTGGCGCGACTCCAAGCACACCCGCGATCCACGCTGCGTCTTGCTCCCCAAGCACCGCCCGAAGTTCCGCGGCGTTCCAGAGATAGTTCTGCCCCTCGCGGTGGTTCACCTCGGCGTCGAGCGCGCTGTAGAACGCCGTGTGCCCGGCGTCGCTCGCGCCAGACCGCAGTTCTCGCAGCGCGAACTCACAGACCCGCGACGCCGTTCTTGCATACATCGGGTCGTCAAACGCCTTCGCGGCACGCGAGTACACCTCGGCGAGTTGCCCCTGGTCGTACAGCATTTTTTCAAAGTGCGGCACCAGCCACTTCTCGTCCGTGCTGTAGCGATGGAATCCCCCGCCGACCTGATCGAAGATCCCGCCGAGCGCCATCCGATCGAGCGTCACGTTCATCGCGGCGTCGATCGCCTGCTGCGTGTCATCATCGCCCGCGTATGCGCGAAACGTGAGCAAGAACTCAAGATAACACGTCTGTGGAAACTTCGGCGCGCTCCCGAACCCGCCGTGTACCCGGTCGTGCATCTTCAACAGCGAACCCGCGGCCTGCGCCACCTCCGCCTCACCCACGTAGACAGGCACGGCAAGTTCGGCGATCTGTTCCTTCACCGCCGTGCCGAGTTCTTCGGCTTGCTTCAGAATGTCGGCCCGCTGGGTGGTCCACGCCTCGGAAATCCCGGAGAGGATCTGCGGGAACCCCGGCCGACCATACCTGGTTTCCGGCGGAAAATACGTCCCGCACCAGAACGGTCGCAGCGAGTCCGGCTCTAGAAACACGCTCATCGGCCACCCCCCCGAGCGCGTCATGATCTGCACCGCCGTCATGTACACATCGTCTACGTCCGGGCGCTCTTCCCGGTCCACCTTGACGCACACGAACAACTCGTTCATCTGTTTCGCGATCGCTTCGTTCTCGAACGACTCGCGCTCCATGACGTGGCACCAATAGCACGTCGAGTACCCGATGGAAAGAAAGATCGGCACGCCGCGACGACGCGCTTCGGCGAACGCCGCGTCGCCCCACGGGTACCAATCAACCGGATTCCGCGCGTGCTGGAGCAGGTACGGGCTGGATTCTTGCGCGAGTCGGTTGTCACGCCGGGGCATTGGTTGATCGTGCAGTGGAGGCATGATGAAGTCTACGGAGCACGTTGTGAGCGTGTGACGTTACACGTCGAGCTTGGCGTCGCACTCTCGATTTGGTTGGTCCTACGCCGACGTCTGTGGCACACAACGCCCGGACTCATGCGTCGATATGGCGTGATTGCCAGTTTCACCCACTCACGAACCGCACCCCATTCACTCTTCCACGCCGAACTCACGCAGTTGATTGTCCTTGGACCGGAACTCACGCGCGCGTGGCGCGTCTCACTCCTGGGTCGTCACCGTCCGCGGCACACACACCTCCTTCTCGCTTTTTGACCGTCCGTTTTTTCCATCGTGTTCTAATGAATTTCTTGCGTCACACCGCACCCGCTCTCAACCATCGCGGTAAGCCACGCTGCACATGCAAACTGAAGTCGTCAAATGGTTGGTCTGGATCCTTGACTCGCTCGCTATCGCGTTCGGAGTTACGATCATCGTGTTGGCGCTGGTGCGAGACCGCTCTCGTGGCCGACGCCGCTGCCCCACTTGCTGGTACGACATGACCGGCGCGCCCCCGCCGGGGCTGACCTGCCCCGAATGTGGCGGCTCGCACCCCAGCGAGGCTTCCCTATTCCGCACACGCCGTCGATGGCGATTGGCTCTGCTTGGGTTCTTCATCATCGCGCTGGGCTACTCGGGCGTACTCGTGCGCAAAGCAGTCGTTGACGGCTGGCCGACCGCCATCCCCTCCGCCGTCCTCGTCACGCTCTGGCCCGTCTCCGAAGGCGATTGGCTCGACTCCGACCTCGGCACCGCCAACCCCACCGATCCCGTGTACGCCGAACTGCGCGACCGGTTCAGCACCGGCGCACTCTCGACTTGGCACGAAAACTGGTGGGCCGGGCGTCTGGAACGCTACGCCAAGTCGCACCGTCGCTACGGCGTGGACATCGAACGAGAAACACTCCGCCGGCTCGTCGCCACTCCCTTCACTGTCGCTGCGGATATTGGTTCGATACGGGATTGCGGCGCGATACTCGAACACGCCGGACTGACGTGTACCTTCGAGCACAACGAAATCGGGTTTGCACGATTCACACCACGCACTCGGATCGACAACGCCGCCGCGGCGATGGGCCTGCTCTGCGAGCGCCTCAGCACCGCCGACATCGAGTCCGCCACCCGGTTCCCGCAAGCGCGACGCACCTGGTACTGGGATCTCACCGAATCCGGCGTCTACATCGGGCACGACCAACTCGTCGCGTTCCCGGATTTCCGCGCTGTCAGGGTGTTCCACACCCGCGACATCGTTCGTTCGGGCGGCGCTCGCTGGGACTCGCTGGGGTCACGAACCGAACCCTTCTCGTCCGACCTGATCCGAGACGAGATCCACACCCTCTGCAAGGGGCTTGTAGATAGCGAACTGTGGCTGCCCGACGCGCCCTTCATCGGTTGCATCAACCCCGTCGGCGACAGGCTGGTTGTCCAAGCCGGCCCCCGCGCGATCCTCGCCATCGAGACCTTGCTCCAGCACCTGCGCACACCAATCGACCCATTGACTCCCTCACACTCGAGCGAGCATTGGTCGGCGATCACCGCGAGCCTCCGCCGACTCGAATCCACCCCCTTCCCAACCGATCCTTCCATCCACACCGTCGAAGACATCGTCCGCACTGTCGAGGCACGCACCGGGCTGCATATCCGACAGGACTGGGCGTTTGTCTCGCCTGTCACGCTCGACAATCACGCCCGAACCACCCTGCATAACAGCCCGACCTGTGCCGCTGCGCTCGACGAGGCGGTGCGCTGCGTTTCGGAATCCAAAGTCTTCACCGCCCACTGGTACCCAACGCATGTGGGTGCGTGCATCGTCCCCGAGCCGGCCTATGTGCCGCTGGAGGTGCGGGTATACGACGTATCGGCCTTACTCCCGCGTGCCTCGGCGGGCGGGCTTGCTCAATCACCCAGCGACGCCCTCCGCGATCTTCAGATCTTGCTCGCAACCACCGTCGATCCTGAGAACTGGCTCGACAACGCAGGCGATCTCAATCGTTCGTTCACCATCGGTACATTGCTCGCGGTCGTTGCGCCGGTACGGACCTTGATCCAGGTTGAGCGCACCCTCGCACAGGTCGCCACAGCCGCCCCGAAACACCCCGGGCCTTACTACACCATCGCGGCCATCGCCACATCTTCCAACCATCGCGCTCGCACCTGTTTGGTGATGCTCCCCGGAACACCGTCCCCGATCGCTCGTTTTTCACCCAGCCCGATCACCCCAACCACCGGCAGCACGCCCCACGACGAGTTCGTCACAAACACCTCGTCGGCGTCCACCAGTTCCTGTACGCTCAGCATCCGTGTTCGACACTCCACGCCCATCGCCGCGGCGGCCTCCCGCACCACGCCTCGCGTAATCCCGGGGAGCACCGGACTCGGCAAACCCGCACTTCCCGTGCCGGCTCCCGGCTCCTCCCCACGCGCGATCGGCGTATGCAGTTCCCCATCACGCACCACAAACACGTTGCTCACACACCCACCGGCCAAATGATTCGACACTTGCAGCACGATCGCTTCGCCGGCGCCGTGCGCCGCCGCCGCTTGCAGCGCCTGCAGTCGCCACCAGTAGTTCAGCGACTTGTGTGACTCGAACGGATTGAGCGGATTCGCACGCGTGTCGGCGATCACCACAGTCACCCCACGCTCGAACATCGCTTCGGGGTACGTCGTGGCGGGCTGCGCCACGATCATGATCGTCGGGTCGCGCCGCCCCCCCGCCCCACCCACTCCCCCCGCCTTCGCATCGGCAGGCCGGCGAGAGAGCATGTTCATATCCCCCGCCGTGATCGTCAGCCGAACCCGCGCTCGCTCGAGCCGCGAGTACTCGATGGTTTGCAGCACCGCCTCGCCGAGCGCGGATGGGTTGATCGAATCACTCAGCCCCAGCGCCAACGCCGATTGGCTCAGCCGCTGCATGTGATCATCCAGCCGATAACACCACCCACTCACGCCCGGCGCGACCCCAGACGTCTCAGAACCTGTTTGCTCGCCCTCGGCGCTGACTGATGTTGCCCCGGCTTCTCGCACCCCGCCCAGCATCGTCTCGAACAGCCCCACGGCGTGCTGAAACCCAGTATCGAATGCGGACACGCGCGCCTCGGCAAGCGACAGCCCAGGCACGGTGTCCGAATAGAACAATCCATTAAGAAACACGGCGGTCATGTTCGGAGCATAGCACGCATCCATCACACAATAAGTGCCTTGCCCCTGGTCGCTATCAGCCGCTGTCCCACCCGTTGTTCTTCGACCGTGTTTATTGGGCGTTGTTCCGCATGGATCATGCCGCGCACAGTGCCTGCGCGACCCGCGCCGGCCCCGCTCGGCACCCTCGGCGTCTTCTTTGCTTGACACCTTCGCCCTGGTGTCCGATGCAGACTTCGATGCTCGGGCTTGCACCGATCCGATTCTCTCGCGAGATCCCGCATCACTTCGGAGTTCTCCCTTGGACAAAGCCAGCCTCATCGGACTCTTCATCGGCGTCGCCTGTCTAGGCATCGTCTTCTTCGAAGTCTCCCACGGCAACTTCATGATGTTCTTCTCACTCGAAGGCGTCCTCATGGTCGGCGGAGGTTCCATCTCCGTCACCTTCATGGCCATGCCCATGGACAAAATGAAAGCCGTGCCAGGGTACTGCAAAAAGTTCATGTTCCACAAGGGCAAAGGCCCCGCCGATGTCATCCAGGTCGTCTCCGCGCTCAGCGAAAAAGCCCGTCGTGACGGCATCCTCTCCCTCGAAGGCGAAATCGCCAAACTCGACGACAAGTTCCTCGCTTCAGGGCTCAAAATGGCCGTCGACGGCAACCCTCCCGAAATCATCGAAGCCACACTGCGCCTCGAAGTCATGGCCATGCACGAACGCCACAAAGCCGGCAAAAAGTTCTTCGACCTCATCAAACTCTACGGCCCCGGCTACGGCCTCGTCGGCACCCTCGTCGGGCAGGTCGGTATGTTCGGGAAACTCGGCGAGGGTGCCGACATCGGCGCCCTCGGGCACGCGCTCGCGGTCGCCGTCTGTGCGACCATGTACGGCGCTGTTGTTGCCAACGCCATCGCCGGCCCTATCGGCGACAAACTCGCCCTCCGCTCCGCCGAGGAAATCCAAGGCAAGGAAATGATGCTCCAGGCCATCCTCAGCATCCAAGCCGGCGAAAATCCACGCTCCACGCTCGACCGCCTCATCGCCTTCGTCCCATACGCCTCTCGCTCCAAACTCAAGGTCGCCGCATAAATCCGCACCCACCACGACTCCCGACGACCCCGCACTCGCTCTGATCACACCCCTCCACCCACGCTCGACCACCCATGCCAGACGACCACGATAAATCGCACGGCGGCGAAGCCGAAGGTGGACACGCCGACGGTGGTCACGGTGGTGGCGGCCACGGCGGCGGCGGCGGCCATGGACCCGCCGAAGAGCACGAAGAGAGTGGCGCACCCGAATGGCTCATCTCCTTCGCCGACAACGTCGCCCTCATGATGGGCTTCTTTGTCATCCTCCTCGCCATGGCCATGGCCAAGCCTACTGGTGCCGGCGCGGGCGCCGAGGCCCAAAGCCCCGTCGCCGCGCAAAGCGAAGCCATGCTCGATTTCGTCATTGCCATGCGCCAAGCCTTCAACGCCCCCATCGACATCAACGGCTCCAATCCCAACGAGTCCCGCCTCCGCAACCGCATGCGCGAGCAACGCGCCCGCTCCGAAACCAACGACCCCGGACCCGAAGGCGACAACCACCGCGTCCAGGCCATCGAAACCAGCGACTACGTCCAGCCCACCGGCATCGTTCCCTTTGATACCGGCTCCGCCGATCTCGCCCGCACGGGCATCAAGACCGCCGCCGACGTCGCCGAGCAGATCCGAGGGCATCGCGTCTTCATCGAGGTCCGCGGTCACGCCAGCGCCGCCGAAGCATTCCACAACCCCGAAGCCGGAATGAAACTCTCTCACGACCGCGCCGTCGCCGTCGCTCGCGTCCTCGTCGAGCACGGCGTGACGTGGCGCCAGATCCGAATCGTCGGGTGCGCCGACGGCTCTCCCGTCACACGCCGCGCCGACTCACCCACCGAGCATCAAACCAACCAGCGCGTCGAGATCGTCGTCACCAAAGAACCACTCCCCACCGACCAGTTCGCCGAAACCGCCGCCGAATCCGGTTCGACTCACCGCGACCAACACTGACGCCACCACGCTCACTCCGGGTGGACCGGCACGATTGTGCACTGGGCTTCCTCCACCTCTTCCCGACCATATACTCCGCCCCCTTTGTCCCGGGCCTTATTGGAGTTTCACTATGTCCCTTATCGTTACCGGTACCGTCGGCATCGACACTATCTTCGCTCCCACAGGCCGCGTCGAAGGAGTCCTCGGCGGCTCGTGTACCTACTTCGCCGCCGCCGCCTCCTTCTACGACAAGGTCCGCATGGTCGCTGTCGTCGGCGACGACTTCCCCCAAGAACACTTCCTCACCCTCGCCAAGTTCCGTGGGATTGATACCTCAGGACTCGAAATCCGCTCCGGGTCCAAAACCTTCCGCTGGGGGGGCAAGTACCACGACAACATGGACAAACGCGACACCTTGTTCACCGAACTCGGTGTCCTCCTTGAAGCGCCCCCGGTCGTCCCCGCCAACTTCTCGGACTCCCAGTTCGTCTTCCTCGCCAACACCCACCCGGCGGTGCAGATGCAACTCCTCTCCAACTTCGCCAAGCCCAAAATCGTCGTCGCCGACACCATGGACCTCTGGATCAATACCGCGCGCGCCGAACTCGACCGTCTGCTTGCAAGCATCGACGGCCTCGTCCTCAACTACGATGAAGCCGAACTCCTCACCGGCAAACGCAACACCGTTGCCGCCGCTCGCAAGATCTTGCACATGGGGCCTAAGTTCGTCGTGGTTAAAAAAGGCGAGCACGGCTGCCTCTTCGTCCACCGCGACGGAATGGGCGCCCTTCCCGCCTACCCCGCCGAAACCGTCATCGACCCCACCGGCGCAGGCGATACCTTCGCCGGCGGCATGATGGGCTTCATCGCCTCCTACTGCACCAAAAATCCGTCGGCGGACGCCAAGTCACTCGATGTCATCCTGCGTGCCCTGGCACACGGCACCGTCACGGCATCTTTCAATATCGAGTCCTTCAGCCTCGACCGGCTTACCCGTCTCACCCAAGACGAACTCCGAGGCCGCTTCGACGAGTTCGCTCGAATGATGCGGATCCAATAACCCGTAGTGCAAGTTTTCCAACTTGCACGAATTCCCCCACATCCCAATCTCGTGCGAGTTGAGAAACTCGCACTACGGCACACCCCCGTGGTGCACGTTTTCCAACTTGCACGAACTTCTGCACGTCACAGCGGCTCGCCGTACTCGCCGCTGTGTTGACGAAACATCACGAATCAAAAAGCAAGCCCCCCGGCCTTTCGACCGGGGGGCTGTTGGTGTTGTAGTCACACCGAATCGGGATACATCTTCATGCTCTTGCGAGCATTACATGCAGCCGGCCGGGGGAGTGAAGAAGCAGGTGAGGAAGTCGAAGAAGTCCTGCGAGTTGGTCACGCCGTCGAGGTTGATGTCGGCGTTGCCGGAGAAGAAGGCGGTGAGGAAGTCGAAGAAGTCCTGCGAGTTCAGGACGCCGTCCTGGTTCCAGTCGCAGGGGCAGGGGTTCGTGCAGGGGATGCCCTGATCGATGGAGATGAAGTAGGAGGCATCGCAGGGGATGTCCGTGAAGGTAGCGGGAGCAACGAAGACAACGTAGGAGTTGCCAGGGATCAGGCCGCTGGCGGAGATGGTCGTCGTGCCGCAGGGCAGCGTCGTGCCAGTCGCCAGAGCGGTGATCGCGCCGCAGGGAGCGGGGTTCGGCACCGGTGTGCCGACGTCGAGGATGAAGGTGAGGGCGTTGAACTCGGCGGTGAGGGTCGCGCTGATGACGCCCGTGGCCGGAGCGGTCACGAGGTACCAGTCGGTGTCACGAAGAGCGGTGGTCGCGAACGACGTGCCGCAGATCGTGGCGTTGCAGGAGACCGCTTCGAAAGCGGTGGGGAGACCAGCGGCGTAGTTGCAACCGCCGTTGAGGTCTTCGCCGCAGAGTTCGGCTTCGTTGACCGCATCACCCGGGCAGGTGATCCCGGTGCAGGGGGTGCAGTCGGGGGCGGTGCTGCAGGCGATGCCGTCGTCGGTGAGGGAGATGTCGAAGATGCCGGTGCCACCGCCGAAGCCGTGGACCAAGACGCGGTAGGTTTCGCCCGCGGTGGTGCAGAGGGCGACGCCCGACTGCAGGCCGCAGAAGTCGTCGTTGCCGCCGGCGCAGACGAGGTTGTCGCAAGGGCCGCAGTAGACTTCGAGGGTGGTGTCGTAGTTGGCCGAGGAGCACGTATCAACGGTCATGGTGTTACCCGTGCCGGTGAAGGTGAACCACACGCCGGGGGCGATGACGATGCCCGAGCAGGAAGCGACGGCGTCGACGCCGGCGCAGGAGGTGTCACCGTTGATGGTGGCGCCGACCATGAGGGAGAGGGCGTTGGCGCAGTCATCGTTGGCGGGGATCAGGCCCGCGCAGGGATCGATGAAGCAGTTGGAGTTGTTGAGGAAGCCGCCGTCGATGCAGACGAACAGGTCG
>JBGSIF010000241.1:0-2270 GCA_041742635.1 Phycisphaerales bacterium | reverse complement strand
GCACGCGGTTCCGAACACCGCGCCCCGCGCGCCGTCTGGCACAACCCGATCGCCTGGCGCGAGGCCGCCGCTCGCAACGCCACCTTGGGCCGAATGATTGCCCGCTGGTCCTTTATCGCCATCGGCGCTCTCTTCGGCGTGGGCATTATCCTGTACTTTCATAACAGCCCCCTTGCCGGGGGTACGTTCCGCACCATCCTGCTGGCGACCGTGCTGGGCGAACTCGGCGTCATCACCCTGGTCGCCCTCAATATGTCCGCCACCGCGGTCGCACGCGAACGTGAAGACGGCACGCTCGACCTGTTGCTGACCACTCCGCTGACGGCCGGCGCGTATCTCACGGGCAAACTGCGCGGGATGATCGCGTATCTCCTTCCGTTGCTTGCCGTGCCGCTGGGAACCCTGTTGATCGCGGGCGTCTACACCGCCGCGGTTCAGGGAGGCGTCCTGTCGCGCGAAGGGGGAGTGATGGAAAAAGCCTCCCGCTGGTCCCAAGCCGGCAACGCCGGCGTCTCCACCGCGGGCGCCACCGCCGACATGGTCCCCGTCGTCCTTCCCGAGGGCGCGCTCGTGGCCGCGATTGTCACCATCCCGTTCATCGCCTTCTGTGTCATGATCGGGATGCACTGGTCGCTCAAGAGCAAAGGGGCGATTGGATCGGTCATCGCCACCGTCGGCGTGCTCTTCGTCATCGCCGGCGTTGTGGGCGCGTGCGCGTACAAGGCCGGTGCCGACCTGCCCCTCGTCGGCCCCTCGCTCGCCCCGGCCACTCCCGCCACCGCTGTGTACAGCGTGATCCAGCCCGAGTACGCACTCGCAAAGACCTACAACGAAAACGGGCTGGCCTCCGCTCGGGTCGGCTTGCTCCTGGGTTCCCTGATCGTCGCCGGGATCTGGATCGCAATCGTCTACGGCATCCACGCCAACATGGTCCGCACCTTCGATATGACCGTGCGCCGGTTGGCCGGTTCGGCCTGACGCGGACGCGATATTTGATACCTTTTGTGCCGGGCTACTTCGGTGTGTGCTTATGTACGTTGCCCGCGCGCATAACAAACGTCACGCGCTCGAGCTCGCTCACATCCTTCAGCGGGTCGCCCCGCACCGCCACGATGTCCGCCTGTTTCCCCGGCTCGATCGAACCAACCTTCTCCGACACCCCGCACAGGTCCGCCGCCGCCGAGGTCGCCGCCGCGATTGTTTCCGCGGGGGTCATCCCGGCCTTCACCATCAGGGCGAACTCCTGAGCGTTCTCTCCATGCGGGCTGACCCCGGAGTCGGTCCCGAACGCGATTTTGACCCCCGCCGCGTGCGCGTTCTTCAATGATTCAACCGCCCTGGACCGCACCATCTTGGCCTTCTCGGCCACCATGGGTAAATAGAACCCCGGCGTCTCCGCGTTGCGTCCCACCGTCTCCCCCGCCAGCAAGGTCGGGACGTAATAGCACCCCGTTTCTTTCATCAACCGGATCGACTCTTCGTTCTGATACGTTCCGTGCTCGATCGAATCCACGCCCGCGCGGATCGCGGCGTTGATCCCGTCGGTCCCGTGCGCGTGGGCCGCGACCTTTCGCCCCATGCTGTGCGCCGTGCGCACGATCGCTGCGAGTTCCTCGTCGGTGAAGTGCTGCGACAGCCCGGACGTGGCCGCTGAGAGCACCCCGCCCGTCGCCGTGAGTTTGATGCAGTCCGCACCCACTTTGATTTGATACCGCACGGCCTTCATGCACGCCGCTTCGCCGTCGGCGATCATCTGTTCCGGCCCCTGCGGCGGAAAGAAGTCCGGTCGATAGCCCAGCGTGTCGTCCCCATGCCCACCCGTGACACTCACGGCTTCGCCCGACGCGAGGATCCGCGGGCCGGGGATCCGACCGCTGTTGATCGCGTCGCGCACCGCGAACACCGCCGTCCCCTTGCTCCCAAGATCGCGCACCGTCGTGAAGCCTGCGTCGAGTGTCTTCTTGGCATTCAGCAGCGCGTTGATCGTCTTGTCACCGTCGGTTTCTGTTACGGCTCGCTGCCGCACCGTCGCGTCGTACTCGTTCCACAAGTGTACATGGCAATCGATCAGCCCCGGCATCACGAACGAATCGCGCAGGTCCACCTCGGCGACCGTCGCGCCGCGCGATCGCGCCGCCGACAGATCCGGCCCCGTCAGCCCCGGCACGATCGATTCGATCACTCCGTTCTTCACGACGATGGTCGCGTCGCGCTCCACTCCGGCGCCGGGCTGCTTCGCCGTTTCCCCCGGCTGCGCCATCAGCCGCCCG
>JBGSIF010000240.1:0-13382 GCA_041742635.1 Phycisphaerales bacterium | reverse complement strand
GCGCCGGGCACCACTCCACCCGCCGCAACCCCACCCGCCGCAACCCCCCCCGCGGCGGACGCAACACCAATAACACCCGCGTCAAAGACCACGAACGGCAGCGGGAAGAACGGCAAGCCGCGTGAACTCCCGCCGCGCGACGCTCGCACGGGTCGGATCATCCAGCCCGACGAGAACGTCCCGCTGACGTTCAAAGCGACGACGGTGGAGCAGATCATCCCGTTCATCGTGGAAGCGACGGGCAAAGTCGTGATCCCGCGGCCGGACCTGTTGCCACGGAAGATCACGATCATCAACGACCAGCCGATCAAGCGGTCACGTGCGCTGGACATGGTGTTCTACGCGCTGCAGCAGGAAGGGATCGGGGTGATCGAGACGCGCGATGTGATCATCATGCGGAACATCGCGGAGTTGCCGCAGAGCGACGTGCCGGTGATCGGGCCGGACGAGGATCTCACGGGGCGCGACGACCTGGGCACGGTGATCCAGAAGATCTTCAGGCTCGAGCACGCCTCGGCGGCGAACATCGTGCAGGGGCTTGAAGATGCCAAGACGATGCCAGATTACTCGAAGATCCTGCTCGACGCGGACTCGAACCAGTTGGTCGTGATGGCGAACATCGGGCTTTTGCAGCGCATCGAAGCGGTGGTGAAGGAACTGGATCGTCCGGCATCGGAATCGCTCCAGACGCGGACGTTCCGGTTGAAGTTCGCCGACGCCGAGAAGATCGCCACCGCCATCCGCGACCTGTTCAGTGCCAACACGGCCCAAGCCGGGCAGGGGAACCAGAACAACCAGAACTTTGGGTTCCGGGGGAACTTCGGGGGCGACCAGAATCAGGCGGGCCGTCGGCGCACGAATCAAGGGGGCACGTCGTCGACGTCGCTGTCGCAAAACCTGCGGGCGAGCGCGAACACGCAGCAGAACTCGGTGACCGTGCTCGCCGAGGCGAAGATCCTTGATCAGGTCGCCGACGCGATCGAAAAGGAGTGGGATATCCCCCTCGCGCCCGACCAAGTGATTCCCAAGGTCTTCGAGATCAAGAACACCGACGTGGTGAAACTCAAGACCGCACTCGAAGAAATGTTCGGCAAAGGCGGCGCGGGTTCCACAACCACCACTGGGGGCGGCGGCAACCAAGGGGGCAACCAACGCGGCGGCGGGAACAACGCCTCCAGTTCCGACACCGGCTCGCAGGGTGCCAGCCGGCTCGCCGGCCAGTTCGCGTTCACCGCGCTGACGGATTCCAACCGGCTTGTCGTCATCGCCAAGTCACCGGACAATATGGAGACGGTCGAGAAGATCATCAAGGACTTGGATCAGCCCAAGACCACGGGGATCCCGACGATCATCGAACTCAAGCACGCCTCGGCGGAAGAACTCGCCGATCAACTCAACGCCATGATCGCACAGGAAGGCACCCTGGCGTCGATCCAGCGTCAGGCCTCCGGGCTGAGCGACACCGATTCCAACACATCTCCGTTCGCCAACGCCGACGACACGGCGACCACGAACAACAACAACACCACCACCGCCGCGAACACCATCAACTTCTGGTGGCAGCGTGCCCGCCCGCCGACGGACAACATCGGGACGTCGAATATCGTCTCGAAGGTGCGCATCGTGCCGGTGTGGCGGCAGAACGCGCTGATGGTCATGTGCCCCGCCGAATACCGCGAAGGGCTGGAAAACCTCGTCCAGCAACTCGATAAGCCGGGACGCCAAGTGCTCATTTCAGCAATCGTGGTTGAGTTGTCGCTCGACGATTCCACCGCGCTGGGGCTGCGTTGGTCCAGTTCCAACATCGTGCCGACCAACGGCGATAACTCGATCGGCGTCGGCAACACGATCACCGGCACCAAGAACGAACTCATCAATAGCCTCTTTGATACATCGGTGCTCAACACCAACGTCAACCTGAACCTGCTGCTCCAGGCGCTCTCGCAGAAGACCACGACGAACATTCTGTCCGAGCCGCGCATCTTCACGAGCGACAACCAGGAAGCCTCGTTCTTCGACGGGCAGGACATCCCCTTCGTCAACGAACTCCAGACGACCAACAACGGCAACCCGACACAGTCGTTTGATTACCGTGCCGTGGGCATCCAGTTGACGGTTCGCCCGCGGATCACGATCAAGAAGGATGTGGACCTGAACATCAACCTCGAACTCTCGTCGGTCTCGCCGGGGCAGACGGTGCAGAACGCGCTGATCGTCGATCGGCGCGAGACGACCACGCACCTGATCGTGAAGAACGGGCAGACTGTGGTGCTCTCGGGCATCATGCGGAGCGAAACATCCAAGATCAACCGGAAAGTTCCGATCCTTGGCGACCTGCCGCTGATCGGTGCGTTGTTCAACTCGATCGAGAACCGCACGAGCAACACCGAACTGCTCGCGTTTATCACGCCGATCGTCGTCGAGAACACCGAAGAGGCCGACGAACTGTACGAAAAGGACCGTGACCGGCTCGAAGACATGCGCATCAAAGAGTTCGGCGGACGCGGGCGGATCCTGCCCAAGTCTCTCGAAGAGGGCGGCGCGGCCACGAACGGCGAGCCACCCGCGAACGGCGGGATGGGCTCGCTCTCGCCCTCGGCCCCCGAGCCGATGAAGTTCGCGGACATCGTCACCATGGACGAAGACAAGGCGGCGCGCGAAGCCGCGCTGCGCGAACAGGCCGCGCTCCAACCCGGGCTGGATGATGCGACACGCTCCCGGCTGATGGATGAAGCGATCAAGTGCCGCGAGCAGGTGCAGGTGGCACGCGAGAAAACCCCGTTGCACATCCCCGCGCCGCTCGACGATTCCGTCATCGCGCTTTTGGATGTCGAAGGGGCGATGAAGGAATGGAAGGCCCGCGGCGCGGCATCCCAGCGCGAGAGCATCGAAGGCGCGACCAGGGCCAGACTCGCCGCCGAGGCGGAAAAATGTCGGCTCCGCATGATCGCCGCGAGCAGTGAGAACTGACGGTGGCCATCCGCCGCTAATGGGTTCCGGTGCTGCCGAAGCCGCGCTCTCCGCGGGTGGTGTCGTCGAGGTCGTCGACGACGCGCAGGGCGGCACGCGAGACCGGAGCGATGACGAGTTGTGCGATCCGCTGCGCGTGCGAGAGTACGAACGGCTCGCGCCCGAGGTTGATGAGCGGCACTTTCAGTTCGCCGCGATAGTCGGCGTCGATCGTGCCCGGCGCGTTGGGCAGTGTGATGCCGTGCTTGCTCGCCAGCCCGGAGTGCGGGCGGACCTGCCCCTCGTACCCCGGGGGAATGGCAATCGCCAGCCCGGTGGGCACGATCACAATCTGGCCGGGAGCGATACTGATCGAGCCCGACGGCGCGCTTTCGTCATTGAAACACGCCGCGAGGTCAAGCCCAGCGGCATCTGCGGACTGATACGCCGGGACCGTCGCGCCTGAACGGAGTACTTTGATACGGAGCGTCGGCTGCGTCATAGTCGCCAGAGTAGCGGGCCGGATCCGGTCCCGGTCCCGCGTCAGTTCGAGAGTTGCTCTCGCAGGTCACGGAGCCATCGCTCGGCGATCTGCTTGGCCGCCGGTCGGTTTGTACGCTCGATAAACGACTCGATCGCACCAACAGAGCGAGGATCGTTGAGCCGCACCATCGCGTCCCCCGCGGCCCGCGCCGTGCGGTCGTGCGCGTCGTCGAGCAGTCCCTTGAGCGTCTCAAACGCGAGATCGGGATTGTGCGCAGCGAGCGTGGCGACGGCGTTCACCGCCGACGGACGCGTGCGCGGGTACGACGCCGGCGAGGTGGAGCGGATCGCCTGTTCGAGCGCGTCGGCGTCGTTGATCGAAGCCAGCCCATCAATCGCGGCTTGCCGAATTTGGTCGTGCTGCGACTCGACTTTCAGCGCGTCAAGCACCACCGGCTTCGCATCGGCGCCGGCGAGTTTCGCGTAGGCACGCAGCGCCGCCCCGCGCACGCCATACGAAGGATCACCCTCCGCGGCTGATCGCAGCGATTCGAGCACCCGCGACGACGAGTCCCCGTACTGATTCTTGATCCGCTCGTACCCGCCGGGGATCTGCTCGATCACGGCTTTGCGCACTCGGGCGTCCTGCGGCTGGCTCGTCGCAAGCCCCAGCAACAGGTCGGGTGTCCCGACCTCAAAGATCGCCTCGGCCGCCGCGGCGGGGAGCGAAAAGTGCTCGCGCGTGTCTCGCGCGAGCGCACTGAGCGCCATCGCGGCGTCGCTGGTGATTTTCTCCACACCCATCGCGCGGATCGCCGCGACCGCCTGCAACTTCGCCGCGATCGTCGGGCCTTGAGTAAGCAGGTCGCGCCAGTTCGATGCCCAGTTCCAAGCGTCCACTCGAAAGTGGCCGAGCACATGCAGTTCGGGATCGACGGCGACCATCGAAGGCTCGGCAGGGAGCGTGAACGACGCGGACGTCTCCTTACCATCGACTTCGAGTTCCAGCGTCCGCGTTTCGCCCGACGGGAGTTTTACCCAGATCGGGAGCGTGTAGAAGAACGCCGGGTTGTACCCATCGATCGGCTGCGTCTGCGTGAGCGTCGCCCGCAGCGACGACGACGCCGAATCCCACGTCAGCACCACGTCCGCGCTCGGCGTGCCCGGCTTGTAGCACCACTGTCGGAAGAAGCGTTCCAGCGATAACCCGCTGACCTCTTCAAACGCGTACCGCAGGTCGTCGGTCTCCACGGCCTTGAACTTGTGGCGCTCTACGTACAACTTCAGCGCGTCGAAGAAGAGTTGATCCCCCACCTTCCGGCGCAGCATGTGCAGCACGCTGGCCCCCTTGGAATACGGGTTGGATGCGCGGCGGAAGACCTCCCACGGGTGCGCGTATTCTTTGCTGCACATCGCCGGCTGGTACGGCGCATCGGCCTTGTCGTTGTTCGCCAGCCCCTGGTATGTGCCCCACAGCGCGCTCAGGTACGCATCCTTTCCGTCGCGCTCCTCGAACCACAGATGCGTGAAATACGTCGCAAACCCTTCGTTGAGCCAGATATGCTCCCACGAGTTGCAGGTGAGCAGGTCGCCGAACCATTGGTGCGCCAGTTCATGCGAGATCAGCCCCTCGAGGTCGCCATCGAGCAGCGAGCGTTCGTCGAGCACGGCGGTGTCGTACATCGTCGTGGCGGACGTGTTCTCCATCCCGCCCGAGCCGAAGTTCCAGACAACCGCCTGCGCGTACTTGTCCCACGGGTACGGCTCATCGATGAGTCGCTCGAACAGCGCGGTCATGCGGGGTGTGCGCCCGTAGGTGCGCTGCACATCGCCGCCGCGACCGAGCGGGGCGTACACGGGCATCGGCACCGAGCCTCCGGAAGCCACATCAACGACATCGAACTTGCCGACCACCAGCGTGACGAGATAGTTGACGTGGGGTTTGTCTTGGAGCCAGTGGAAGACTTCTCCGCCGCCGTCGGATTCGCTCGCACGCCGTTTCTCAGCGAGGTAGCCATTGGAACAGACAACGTATCCCGGCGGCACCGTCACGATCAGTTCCGTCGTCAGTCGTTCGTTCGGAAAATCGTGGCACGGGAACCAGTAGTGGTTTGACTCGGGCTGTCCCTGTGAGTGGAGTTGCGCGGGGCGCCCCGGCCACAACGGCGCCTCGGGTGTCCATGTAATCCCTTCGCGCGGGTTCCAGAGCGTGTATTCAACCACCAGGTCGGCCTCACCACCGGGCATCAGCGGCGGGTCAAACGTCATCGACAGCGACTCGCCTTCATGTTTGTGCGACACCTCCCGCGCGCCGATACCTTCCCGCATCAGCATCACCCGGCGGATCTCCATTGATGGTTTCGGCCCGACATTGAGCGACAGCGACGACACCGGCGACGCGATCGCACTGAGAAAAAGCGTCTGCCGCGCTTCCCACGAAGCCCGGTTCATGTCCGCAATGGTGATCGCCAGCGTCATGTGCCGGAAATCAACGAGCCGGTGCGGCGGGTAGTTCAGCAGGTTGCGCCCGGTGGCTTCGTCGAACGAACCGCGTGTGCGCACCGGCGGTTCATCGAGCGCCCACGCCGGGGCGACATCATGCTGGCAGGTAAACTCGGATTCCCACCACGCGCCGCCGTCGTGGCGGACCGCGCCGCCGTGCGAGTGCGAACCGTGCCCGTCATCCAGGTCTACCTTCGCGCCGGTGGTGTGCGAAATCGCAAGCCCGGCGAGGAGTGCCAGTGCCACGGGACGGACCCGCCCCTGCCCGAACACGGTCGGGCGCTCGGTTGCAGGAACAGTCGAGTGAGGTTTCGAGTTCAATCACGTTCTCCCGTCAATAACGCGCTCTGTCGGCATCCGGCGGCGCGTGCGGTTGTGTTCGAGCAAAAGACATCGAGGCATGTGGGATCAAGGGATCGAGGCGGACGCATCTCGCCCGACCGTGGTCTGCATCGGCGCCAGCCGCTCGGCGGCACGAAGATCGATCGCCGCGATAGCGCCCGCCGCCAGGTGCGCAATCGCGTCCTCGTCGGTCTTCCCCGCGCGGAACTGTACCAGTGCTTCGCGTGCCGCCGGATCATCGAAGTCGCCGAGGGCGTCCACCGCATTCCACCGCGACGCGAGCGTGCGCCCGTTCTCCAGCACATCGAGCCACGCCGCCAGCGGCTGCCTGACCCGAGACTTCATAAACACCGTCAGGAATGGGTCCACGCTGATCGACTCGGGCTTGCGGCTGAGTGTGAAGGTTGCTTCGGTCCTGGTCCGATCGATCGCTATATCGACGCTCTCCCATTTCGTCGTGCCCGATTCTTCACCCATCTTCAGGTCCAGCGGCAGCGTAAACGCGAACGCCGGGTTGTCGGCGTCGATCTTCTGCGTCTGCTCCACAACCACTTTCAAGGTCTTCTCCGCTTCGTTCCATTCGTAATCGAGCGACACGTTGGCGAACCCAGGACGTTTCACCCATTGATCGAAGAACCGTTCGAGGCTCTGCCCGCTCGCCTCCTCAAGCGCACGGCGGAAGTCGTCTGTCTCCGCGCATTGAAACTTGAACCGGTCGATGTACAGCGCGACTCCCTTCCAGAAGACCTCGTCGCCCAGCCGCATCCGCAGCATGTGGATCACGAAGCCGCCCTTGTCGTACACCCAGTCGCGCCCCACGCGCCCGAAAAGGTCGTCCGGTTCTTCGTAGCGGTTGGTCGCCATACCGGGGAAGCGCGGGTACCAGCGTCCCTCGCCGCCAGTTTCGCTGCGCCGCTTGGCAAGGACGGCCTGTTGGTACGCATCCTGCCCGCCCAGGTGCTCGGCCCAGAACGCTTCGCTGTAGTTCGCCCACCCTTCACCCAGCCAGGTGTGCTCCCATGACTTGTAGGTGATCAGGTCGCCCATCCATTGGTGCGCCAGTTCGTGCATCACGATCGCTTCGAGGAACGAACCACGGGCCGTCGCGGCGAATGGCGCGAACGTCGACGCCGATGTGTTCTCCATCGCCCCAGCGGAAAAATCCCGCGCGATCGACTGCGCGTACTTGTCCCACGGGTACGGCTCATCGAAGAGTTTCTCGCACAGCGCCACCATCTCCGCCGTGCGCTTGAACGAGTCGCGGATGCGGTCCCCGGAACCCAGCGGTCCATACACCGGCATCCACAGCCCCGGCCTCGCCGTATCCGGCCCGCCGACGTTCACCACATCGAACTTGCTCACGATCAGTGAGACCAGATAGTTCGGGTGCGGTTTGTCCTGAAGCCAGTGCAGTTTCACGCGCCCATCAGGGAACCTCTTCACCTGCACCAGTCGCCCGTTTGACAGCGCGTCGTACCCCTTGGGCACCGTCACGAGGATCTCCGTCGTCAACTTCTCGTTCGGAAAATCGTGGCACGGGAACCACAGATGATTCGTCTCCGGTTGCCCCTGTGAGTGAAACATGAAGTCTTCTTCGGGCGTGCGCGAGTTGTCGCGCGACCACGTCAGTCCTTTCCCGCCCCCACCCGGTTTCAGAGCGCTGTACGTCAGCACCAGCGTGCCCACCTGCCCCACCCCAAGCGACGTACCAAACACGATCTGCAGTTTCTCGGCTTCTTTGTCGTGCTCGAACGTCGCCGCGGATCCGTTCATCGTGATCGATGAGAACGTCAGCCCCGGCCCTGCATCGAGCGTCACGCCGCCGCGGGCCGTCCCGATCGGTCTCAGCGTCTTCGTCGAAACGGCGTCAAACGCCGACACGCTCATGTCCGGGATCACCATCTCCAACTTCATATGGAGATAGTCAAACAAGCGGCTCGGCGGGTACACGGCGATATCTCGCCCGGTTTGCCCATCAATCCGAGGATCGTCAAAGGGTTGCGCCCCCACGCCCCGGCCGCCCGCAAGCACCGCCAACATCGCGGCACCGCCGACGCACGCACGCGCAAGCAATCGGCCGGCATCACATCGTCGGGCGTTGATCGGGCAGGTTCGATGAACTGGCATGGATCGTGAACTCCGTAGATTCCTCATCGCGGCCGCGAACACTCCCGGCCTCGGCGAGCGAGAGTGTACCGACTCCCCGGATCATAGTGGCAACGGGCGATTGGTGGCCCTGTTCCATTTTGGTATAATCTCGTGATGTGCATTCGATTCTTCGCCATGACAGCCGTGGCGTGTGCGCTCGCGGCGTGCGCTTCGTACCCGCCTCCCCGGATGCTCACACCCGCCGAGCAATCCTCACCCGCCACGCTCCTCCCCGGCGACCCCGCTCCGCCGCTCGCCGTCTTAGGCTGGGTTCAAGGCCAACCCATCGAGTCCTTTCAGCCCGGCATGGTATATGTGCTGGACTTCTGGGCGAGTTGGTGCGGTCCGTGTCTGGCGATCATGCCTGAAATTGATCGGTTGCAGCGCAGGCACGCCGACCGCGTCGTTTTCATCGGCGTGACGAACCTCGACGAGAACAACCAAGAACACGACATCCGTCGTGTGTTGGATGAAGGCACAAGCGATATCCATTTCCGGATCGCTATCGATGATGCCGGCCGCACCACCGGGTTCTATCCCATCGCAGTTCGAGACACCGCGATCCCGCGCTCGTTCCTCGTCGATCAGGAAGGCCGCCTCGCCTGGTGGGGACACCCAGCGGACCTCGCGCCCGTGCTGGAAGCCGTGCTCTCGGGTATGTGGGATCTTGCCGCGGCGCGCCTCGAACAGCAGGCCCGAGATGCCGCGGCGATCCGTACCCGAGCACTCGTTCAAGATTACATCACCGCCGTTCGGTCCAAGAACGTCGAGGCCGAACTCGCCGCGGCCCAGCAGGCGGCCGCCTTCCCCGTCGGCTACTGCAAAGGCTTCAGCCCCGACTACTGGGGGTGGACTGTGCAGGCCTCGTGCCTGATCAGGCTCGGCCGGATCGAGGATGCCAAGGCCGTCGCCGCAGCGGCGGCACAGACGCCAGGCGTCGCCGACGACGCCTACGCACTCGCCCAACTCGCCGAATCCCTCAAGCCACTCGCACTCGACGAAGCGGCCCGCCTAGCCGACCAAGCCATCGCCGTCGTTCAAAACGCACAGGCTCGTACTCCCCAAGGCGAATGGGAACAGTTCCTCGCCGATGGGGAGCAACGACGCTACGCCGCCGCTCACATCATCGCGGCCGATATCCGCGCGGCGCAGCAACGGTTCGCCGAAGCCGTCGAACTTCTGACCTCGGCGATTGATGAATGGCCGGACGACGACCGGTTCGTGCCCAACAAGAAACAACTCGACGAACGATTGAACCGCTACAAGTTACAACTCACGCCGTAATGCCATCGCGTAAGCCCCGGGCGTCGATCAGCGCGGCACCACTTCCAGCCGGATCCGCGACTTGGCCGTCTGCGAATCCTCGGCCACGTTTACCACCGTCCGCCCAGGCAGCAGCCGAAGCGTCGGCGGGTACCCCGGGTTCCCCTGGTTATCCACTTCCAGAATCACCTCGTTCCCCTCCGGCACGTTCCCGGCGGACAATTCCGTCTTGCTGCTCGGGCCGATCCGCGCCGACGCCAGCAGCCGCTTCCCCTGAGTGTCGATCAACTGCGCAATCACCGGCTGGGACGTGTTGTTGTTCACAATCGCGGAATAGCCGGTCTGGCATCCCGCAAGAAACACGCCGCCCAAGAACAACCCAAAAAGCGAAGCCGAACGAGCAAGTTGAGTACGCATGAATTCACTCCGGTGCTACCCGAGCATCGCTTCTCGGGTACCGATCGTATGCAATCTGAGCCGAACCACGCAGGCACGCCCCTCGTCGCCGATTACAATCCGCGCATGAGCGAGACCATCTTCTCCAAAATCATCCGCGGCGAGATCCCCTGCCACAACGTCTACGAGGACGCCCATGTGCTGGCCTTCCTTGATATCGGCCCGATCAGCATCGGGCACACGCTGGTGATCCCCAAAGAAGCCAAGGCCACGCTCGGCGAGTTGTCCGACGATGCCGCCGCCGCGATCGGGCGCGTGCTCCCGCGGCTCTGCCGCGCGGTCATGCACACAACAGGAGCCAAGGCGTACAACGTGCTGCAGAACAACGGCGCCGCCGCCCACCAGGCCGTCATGCATGTTCACTTCCACATCATCCCGATGTTCGACGATCCCTCCAGCGGCCCGGGCCTCGGGATCAAGTGGACGCCGCGCCCGTTCGACCACGCCGCCGGGACCGCCCTCGCCAAACAGATTGCCGCAAACATCTTCTAGCCCGATGACCGATCCCATCACCGACCAGCCCGCGGCTCATGCTCGCTTCTCGCGCCGCGCTTGTCGGACCTGCCCGAGCCGCTCGGCCATCGCCTTCTCCGCGCCGTTCTGCGTGGGCTTGTAATACTCCTTGTCCACGCCCAGATAATCCTGGCCGGTGACGTTGCCCTCTACCGTGTGCGAATACACGTACTTCTCCCCCTCGACCTTCTTCGTCCGCTGTGCCACGCCCGACTCGCTCTTGCTCGACACCGGCGATGAGTTCGGATCCCGAAGGTACATCGGCACCGGCATCGTGCGCCCTTCCTTCACGTCCGCCGTCGCGGCTTCGATCGCCATGTAACTCGCGTTGCTCTTGGGTGCCATTGATAGGTATATCGCGCACTGCGCCAGCGTGATCCGCGCCTCGGGCATCCCGATGCGCTCGACCAGTTCCCAGCACGCCGCCGCGACCATGATCCCGCGCGGGTCCGCATTCCCGATGTCTTCACTCGCCAGGATCGCCAGCCGCCGAGCGATATACCTTGGATCTTCCCCGGCGTCCAGCATCCGCGCCATCCAATACACCGCGGCGTCAGGGTCGCTCCCCCGCACACTCTTGATCATCGCGCTGATCGAGTCGTAATGCTCGTCGCCCGTCCCCGAGTACACTGCCGCTTTTTGCTGGATCGATTCCTCAGCGACGGCGCGGTCGATCACAATCATCGGCGTTCGTTCCGTCGCTCTCGAAACCACCGCGCCAGGCTCACCAGGTTCAGCAGGTCCGCCAGTGCCGCGAATATCTCGAAGAGCACCATCAGCATCTCGCTGTTCCTTGTCGCTAGCCGGGGCTTCGCACGAACTGAGAACCGCCACTTCCAACGCCGTCAACGCCCGCCTCGCGTCGCCATCACTCTTGATCGCCCACACGTCCAGCGCTTCTTCGTCCACGCGTAGCGCCAACTTCCCGTACCCCCGATCCACATCCCCGATCGCTCGCCGGAGTACCCGCTTGATCGCGTCGATCGACAGCAACTCCAGCCGGAATAGCGTCGAACGCGACACCAGCGCCGAGTTCACGGCGAACAGCGGGTTCTCCGTCGTCGCCCCAATCAATGTAATCAGCCCGCGCTCGACATCGCTCAGAAGCACATCCTGTTGGCTCTTGCTGAACCGATGGATCTCATCGAAGAACAGCACCGTGCGCCGCCCACTACTGCCGAGCCGTTCCTCGGCGTGCTTGATGATCTCGCGGATGCGTGCCACGCCGACCGCCGAGGCGTTCTCTCGCTCGAAGTGTCGGTTGGTGTGCAGCGCGACGACTTCGGCGAGCGACGTCTTCCCCGTCCCCGGCGGGCCATGCAGGATCAAACTCGTCAGCACCGCGCCCCCCTGTGACTGGAGCATCCGCCGAAGCAACTTCCCTTGCCCCAGTATGTGCTCCTGACCCTCGATCTCGTCCAGCGTGCGCGGGCGCACGCGCACCGCCAGCGGCTCTACCGCTCGCACCATCTCTCGTCGCTTCCCAGCCCACAAATCATCCATGTACAAGGGTACGACGCCGCGGGATCTTCCGATGTGCGAATTGAAAAACCCCGCCAGTTCGGCGGGGTTCTCGAATCATGTGTCGCTCATTGCCGGCGACTCTTTCGGGTCTTGTTTAGCACCCGACCGGCGGGGTGAAGAAGCACACCAGGAAGTCGAAGAAGTCCTGGCTGTTGACGATCCCGTCGTTGTTGAAGTCCGCCGACGGCTGCGTCCCGAAGAACGCCACGATGAAGTCGAAGAAGTCTTGCGAGTTCAGCGTCCCGTCGTTGTTGAAGTCGCACGGGCACACCGGGCCGCACGGCACGCCGACGTTGAACGTCAGCACGTAGTCGGCGTCGCACTCCACGCCCTCGAACACCGACGGTGCCACGAAGACATAGTAGTTGTTCCCCGGCACCAGCCCGCTCGCCGAGATCGACGTCGAGCCGCATGGCAGGACCGCACCCTGCGCCACTAGTGTGATCGCGTCACAGTCCCCGTTGGGGACATCGAGAATGAAGCACGTCGCGCCGAACTCGGCCGTCATCGACACGCCGACGTTGCCCGACGGCGGGCACACCACGCGGAACCAGTCCGTATCTCGCGTCCCGCCGGCCGCGAACGACGTGCCATGCAGCACGGCGTCGCAGGTCACGACCTCGAACGCGTTGGGGTCGATGTTGCAGCCGCCGTTGGCGTCGCCGCCACAAACTTCCTGCTCGTTGATCGCCCCGCCGGGGATCGTGATCCCGGTGCAGGGGGTGCAGTCGGGGGCGGTGCTGCAGGCGATGCCGTCGTCGGTGAGGGAGATGTCGAAGATGCCGGTGCCACCGCCGAAGCCGTGGACCAGGACGCGGTAGGTTTCGCCCGCGGTGGTGCAGAGGGCGACGCCCGACTGCAGGCCGCAGAAGTCATCGTTGCCGCCGGCGCAGACGAGGTTGTCGCAAGGACCGCAGAAGACTTCGAGGGCGGTGTCGTAGTTGGCCGAGGAGCACGTATCAACGGTCATGGTGTTACCCGTGCCGGTGAAAGTGAACCACACGCCGGGGGCGATGGCCAGGCCCGAGCAGGAAGCGACGGCGTCGACGCCGGCGCAGGAAGTGTCACCGTTGATGGTGGCGCCGACCATGAGGGAGAGGGCGTTGGCGCAGTCATCGTTGGCGGGGATCAGGCCCGCGCAGGGATCGATGAAGCAGTTGGAGTTGTTGAGGAAGCCGCCGTCGATGCAGACGAACAGGTCG
>JBGSIF010000239.1:0-6441 GCA_041742635.1 Phycisphaerales bacterium | reverse complement strand
GGCGCGGTGCAGTTCCGTCCCAAGCCACGCCAGCACCAGCACGGTGGCAAGTATCGCGGTGCGATCCCGCGCCCTCCACCACCGGAACCACACGATCACGCACAGCGTGCCGACCATCGCCCACCCCGCGGAGATGTTCGTGAGCGACAGCGACATCCCCGGTACGTCGTCCAACCGCATCACGATCCCCGCCAATCCATCACTCAGCACACGCAGAAACCCGCCGAGCACCTCGCCCGCGCCGGGCCAGACCACGCCGATCAGCAGCACGATATACCCGACCCACAGCACCACGACCGTCAACGGCAGCACTACGAGCGTACTCAATACCGCCAGCGGACTCACCACCCCGGTGTGATGCGCGACCACCGGCATCGCCACACACCACGCCAATAGACTCGACGACACGAGCACCCGCAGATGCGAACCTGCAAACGCCGCGCCATCACGCAGCGTGGCATACAAGCCATAGGCTCGCGGCTCCACCACGCCCCCGAGTTCGACCCCGAACAACCGAGCGTTCGTGCGATCGCTCAGCCAGAGCAGCACCCCGACAATCCCGAAACTGAGTTGAAACCCCAGCGACCAGGCATCCATCGGTCGCCAAAGCAACAGGCCCGCCGCGGTCCAGCCCAGCAACGTCAGCCGGTCGTACCTCGTCCCGATCGCTTCGGTGATCAAGAACACCACCAGCGTGATCCCGGCTCGCAGTATCGGCGCCTCCGCCGGTACCACAACCATATATGTAATAACCATCCCCGCGGCGATGATCGGTTCAAGCCGCCCGCGATCACCCGTCAATCGAACCACAAACAACACCAAACCTGCCAGAACCGCGAGATTAAACCCCGAAATCGCCACTAAATGCACTAACCCCAGCCTTCGGAACGCACGGTCGGCCTCGTCGTACCCCGGCTCCCGCTCCCCCAGCAGCATCGCCGCCAACAGCGCGCGTCCGGGCGATCCCACTTCGCCACCCACCGATTCGTCCGTCCCGATGATGGCGTCCAGCGCACGCCGCGCACGCCCGCGCGCCGATTCAGCACCCCACGAAACCGCCCCGACAATCCGCTCCATGGTGCCCCGTGATTCCCCAGGCTCGATCAGCCTCGCCGACGGTACCCGCACCCGGCCCATCACCCCATGCTGCGCGCTGATGAGTCGCCGATCCGGCTCCCCCGGGTTCATCGCGGGATGATCCATCGATAGGTGCCCGGAGAACCGAACCACACTCCCCGCGCGCACACGCTCATACACACCCGTGGCATCCTCGGCCGGCACGCTCACCCGCACGCGCCACGCCGTCGTCAACTCGCCCGCCGGCCCCGCCAGCGATGCCACCCGAACGGTGAAGTTCACCGACCTGCCCACGCGAAAAAACGATGCCATCGATCCGCGCGGGGCGGGAGACAGCCGAGGATTCTCGAGCACCACTCCTTGGCCCCGAACCAAGACGGGATCCAGCCAAAGGGGTGTGTCCGGGCGCAACGGTTGGCCCGCGATCGATGCGAAATCTCGATGCATCTTCGACAACGTCCCGTGAATCCGCCAGCCGAACCACCCCGCCGCGAAACAGAGGACGCCCAGCGCGAGCGACACACGACACAGCCAGCCTTTCGCCACTATCGCCACGACCGCGGCGATCCCAGCCATGGCAAACCAGCCGGTGGCGGGTACGCCGGGCCACTCGCGCGCAATCACGAAACCCGCCGCGAGCATCGCACACACGACCAGCGATCTCCTCGCGGGCCGGAACCCCAGCGGAGACTCCGAGGATCCGAGGAGGCGTGGCTCGGGCACAAGATCAAACGGAACTCTGGGCACGAAGAACAGCGTCGTCGAAACACGGGCCGCTGTCAAGCCAGCGAACTACCGCGAACTGCAAGTGACTAACTGATAAATCGAGATCGACGCGGATCGAGTCATCGACGCGAACATCCGGATCCTGATCGGGCACGTTCGCGGTTCTTTTTCTCTTCATTTTTAGGGAAATCACTTGCAAAGGGGACGAGAATCCAGTATTTTGAATCGTCGCCGTTTTATTCCCGCGACCAAGACGCAATCTAAAAAAAAGACCGATTGGTCGATTGGCTCCGTTTCACATCACACCCTTCGGCGTCTGCCGACAGTGGGTGTTTGGGGTAGTTCTTTGAGACGCAACTCGTCGTTATAAGTCGGATTCGGCAACACAGAATTCGACTCGGATCGTGGGCGAAATAACTAGAGGAGTAGAGTTCCATGGCACGTTCAAGGCTCAAACAACTTGCGGCGGCGGTAGGGGTCTGTGCTTTGCTCAGCGTCGCCGGGCAATCGATGGCGCAGGAGTCAGCCGCTCGGTACTGGAACGAGCAACTGCTCGACGCGATCCGGCTCGACCGCCCGCGCCCGCCGATCCACGCACGCAACCTGTACCACACATCGGTGGCGATGTACGACGCATGGGCCGCGTATGACACCCAATCGGACCAGGTGTTGTATCAGGAGCGAGCGACCGCGGCGGATATCGAAGCCGCCCGTGCCGAGGCAATCAGTTACGCCGCCTATCGGCTCATCCGCCACCGCTTCGCCGCGTCGGTGAACGTTGACATCATCCACCCGGCCTTGGACGCCGCGTTTACCGCGCAGGGTTACGTGATCGGAAACACCTCGACCGTCGGAAACACCCCCGCCGCCCTGGGCAACCGCATCTACGAGCACATCCGCGACACGCAAATGCTCGATGGCGGGAACGAAGCCAACAACTACGCACCGAACAACGGCTACGCACCGGTCAACTCCCCGCTCATCGTCGCTCTACCAGCCATCACCATGGCGGACCCCAGCCGCTGGCAGCCGCTCGCGCTGGCGTACCTGGTGAAACAGAACGGGATCATCATCGGTGCCGCGATCCAATCCTTCGTCTGCCCGCACTGGAACAACGTAACCCCCTTCGCACTGGTCCGCACAGGCCCGGCGGAACTGCCCTACTTCGACCCGGGTCCGCCTCCACAGCACACCGATCCACTCTTCAAAGAAACGCACATGGATGTGCTGCGCAAGAGTTCTATGATGACCCCGGAAGACGGCGTCCTCATCGATATCGGGCTTAACGTCCGCCACAACAACCCGCTCGGCACCAACGACGGAACCGGGTACACCATCAACCCAGTCACCGGCCAGCCGTACCAGTCGAACATCGTCAAACGCGGCGACTACGCGCGCGTCCTGGCGGAGTTCTGGGCCGACGGGCCGCAATCCGAAACCCCGCCCGGACACTGGAACGTCGTCGGAAACGACGTCTCGGACACGCCGGGGTTCGAGCACCGCTTGTTCGGCCAAGGGCCGATCGTCCCCCGGCTGGAGTGGGACGTCAAAATGTACCTGACGATGAACGGCGCGACCCACGACGCCGCTATCGCCTGCTGGGGTGCAAAGGGGATCTATGACTCCGCCCGGCCAATCTCCGCCATCCGCTGGATGGCCAGTCAGGGGCAGTCCAGCGACCCGCAGGGACCGTCCTACAACCCCAACGGGTTGCCACTGGAGGACAACCTCGTCGCCGTGATTACCGCCCCCGAAGTCCTGCCCGGCGGACGCTTCGAGCACCTCGTCGAACGCGATATGAACGGCGACATCTTCGACGACCACGTCGGCGATATCGCCGTCCGCGCCTGGCGCGGACAACCCCTAAGCCCCGACACCGAAATCGGCGGCGTCGGTTGGGTCTTGGGCACCCTGTGGTGGCCTTATCAGGCCAGCACCTTCGTCACCCCCCCGTTCGGCGGGTATTACTCCGGCCACAGCACCTACAGCCGTTCCGCCGCCGAAGTCATGGCCGAGTTCACCGGCTCCGAGTACTTCCCCGGCGGCATCGGTGGCTACACCTTCCAGCAGAACCAATACCTCTCCTTTGAACTCGGGCCGACTGAAACCATCACCCTCAACTGGGCTACCTATTACGACGCCGCCGACGAAGCCGGAATCTCCCGCATCTGGGGCGGCATCCACCCCTTCGTCGACGACTACCCCGGCCGAATCAACGGCTCTCGCGTCGGCAAGAACGCGGCGGAACTCGCCCGCCGATACTTCCAGGGCCGCGTCTCCTGCCCCGGCGACTGGAACGGCGACCAGTTTGTGAACTCCCAGGACTTCTTCGATTTCGTCGGCGACTTCTTCAACCTCGAAGGCGACTTCAACCGCGACGGGTTCGTCAACTCACAAGACTTCTTCGACTTCATCACCGCGTTGTTCTCCGGTTGCCCGTGAGCACGTCTTGATGCCTCGACATGATCGTTCTACGAAAACCCCCGGCCTTCGCCGGGGGTTTTTCCATGGTGAACACCCGTAGTGATGAGAAATAGGCGGTAGGCGTTCGGCACTCGGCGTAAGGAATCGGATTAGGAACGGGCAATCGATTCTCGATGGTCTAGCGCGGCGGATTCCTATACTGGTGGCTTGCCGAGGTTTGTGGATCTTTGAAGGGAGTTGTTTCGATGTCCGACGCCGCTAATCTGCCTGCCACCCCCCAGCCCGCCACTGCCGCTTCTGCTTCTGGTGCTCCCAAGAGCATGGACGACATCATGTCGCTGTGCAAACGCCGCGGGTTCATCTACCAGGCCTCCGAAATCTACGGCGGGATCAACGGCTTCTGGGACTACGGCCCCCTAGGGGCGCAACTGAAGAAGAACCTGCGCGACGCGTGGTGGCAGGACATGATCATGCTGCCGTGCTGGGGCCGCAAGGGGCCGGGGGGCGAGAAGGTGCGCAACGTCCCCGTCGAAACGTGCATCATCCAGAACCCCAAGGTGTGGGAGGCCAGCGGGCACATCGGGGGGTTCAATGATCCGATGGTGGATGACAAGGAGACGAAGGGGAGGTTTCGGGCGGATCATCTGCAAGGCTTGCGATGCGAAGACCTTCAGGGCATACACCTTGCGAAGGCAGACGATACTGTTTCCCCAGAGCAGCTGTTTGCGAACTTCATCCGTAGTTTTTCTGAGAATCCGACATTTGCTCAACAAAAACTGCTTGAACACTCCACGCTGTTGCCATCAGCAACAATCGTTGCCAACAACGAGCAAGAAGCGTTGATGCAACTGGTGGAACAGAAGAAGCTGCAGAAGCAGCTTGGCTTTGAAATCTTGCGATATGAGACGTTGGACAAGGAGCCTCGTGCAGTCGCCCTTGCTAACTGGAAAGGGCGAGCAGTTGTTGTTCTCGTCACCCCTGTTTCCATGGAAATGCAGAAGTCTGCGAGCGACAAAATTCCATCTCCGTTCACCGGTAAAAGCGGCACATTGACTGCGCCCAAACAGTTTAACCTGATGTTCTTTTCATACGCCGGTGCGGTGTTCGATGAGGATAACAAAGTTTATCTCCGCCCTGAGACGGCCCAAGGCGTGTTCATCAACTTCAAGAATGTCGTCGACACGACCCGCGTGAAAATCCCCTTCGGCATCGGCAACACCGGCAAGTCCTTCCGAAACGAAGTCACGCCTCGCAACTTCACTTTCCGCTCGCGTGAGTTCGAGCAGATGGAACTCGAGTTCTTCTGCCATCCTGACGAATCGATGCAGTGGTTCGAGTTCTGGCGCGAGTTCCGCATGAAGTGGTGGGAGTCCCTCGGCCTCGCCGGCGAGAACCTGCGGCTGTACGACACGCCAAAGAAGGATCTTGCCCACTACGCGATGGCCGGCTCTGACGTTGAGTACCGCTTCCCCTTCACCTACCCCGGCTTCGGTGAACTCGAAGGCGTCGCCCACCGCGGCTCCTTCGACCTCGAACAGCACGAGAAGCACTCGAAGGTGAAGATGAAATACTTCGATACCGATCGCGGCGAGTTGTTGCCGAACGGGAGCAAGAAGGGCGAGTGGTACACGCCGCACTGCATCGAGCCGGCCGCCGGCCTCGACCGCGGGGTGCTGGCGATCCTGTGCGAGTCGTACACCAAGGACGAATCGCGCCCGTCGCCGGAGATCATGAAGTTCCACCCGCGGCTGGCTCCTATTAAAGCGGCGATCTTCCCGCTGGTTAATAAGGACGGCATGCCCGAAGTCGCGGAGAAACTCTACGACGAACTGTCGGCGAAGTTTGGCCGCACCGGGTTCATCGAAACCGACGCGAAGCAATCGATCGGCAAGCGCTACGCCCGCATGGACGAAGCCGGGTGCCCGTTCTGCTTCACCATCGACGGCGACACGCTCACCAACCAGACGGTCACGGTGCGCGACCGGGATACGGGGTCGCAGGAGCGGATCGGGATCGACAAGGTCAGCGGTTATGTCGCTGAAAAACTAGGGGCATGAACGACCGGGGCGAAGGGCTGACCTGCCCCCCGAATCCTGATCCAGCAACTATGAGAGTCCCGAGGGCCGCCGGCAGCGGCCAGGAGACTCTGGACCATGAAGCGAACGAGGCACACACCGGAACAGATCGTGAACAAGTTGCGTGAGGCGGACGCGA
>JBGSIF010000238.1:0-27963 GCA_041742635.1 Phycisphaerales bacterium | reverse complement strand
ACCACCATCAGCGGCAGCGCGACCACCGGACCCGCGAACATCAGCCACAGCCAGGGGCCGAGGCTCCCCGTGAGTCGCCCGAGCGCGAACGCCGCGAAGAACGGCACCCACACCAGTTGCGGCAGCAGCACCCCGACGACCGCCATTCGCACGATCGCCCGCATACTCCACATGATCTTCGCGGAGTCCCCGGCCCGGCGTGTGGCCTTATGCAAAGCACGCTGCACCTCGCGAGGGAGCGGCCCGCCGTCAAGCGGCCACACCCCGAGGCCGAACCGCACCAGCGGCACCCGCTTCCCCTCATCATCCGTGACCATCGCGCGGAACATCTACGCCGCCACTCCCTTCCGCCACGCCGCTCCGCACTCGGGGCAGTTGCAAAGCCCCGTATCGGCATTCGATGCACTCGGCAGCGCATACCCGCACGAACCGCAGTAACCGCGGCTGGTCAGCCAGTCCGTCACGAACTGCCGGTCTCGCCGCGTGAGGAGCCCCGCGCCGAAGTAGTACTGAAACAGCGATGTGAACCCAATCGGCCCGACCAAGAACACCGCGGCGAACATGAATGTGCCAACCCTCCCGGACAACAGATTCGACACCAGGATCACCCCCAAGCCCAGCATCGCCACCGCGCTGACGTACGGGTAGCCGCTGCGGAAGTACACCGCGACGGAGCCCCAATCACGCTCGCGCAGCCGCGGCTCAATCTCGCGCTGGACCGCAAACGGGATCGGGCCGATGCCCCGGAATGGGAACCACACCCCGACATACACCATCGGTACCCGCGTGCCCGCATGATCGGTGACCGTTGGACGCAGCATCTACTCGACCGCCCCCTTCCACCACGCCGCCCCGCACTCGGGGCAGCGGTGCAGCCCAGTCCCGGCTTTACTCCCGCCCCCGCTCGTTTCTTCGGCACCGCTCGATAGCGGGTACCCGCACGACCCGCAGTAACCGGCCGCGAGAGCCACACGCGCCGCGGCGTGCCGCGCTCGGTCGCACAACATCAGCGTGCCCGCCGTTCGTTCAAGCAGGTACACACACACCAAGAAGAGCACAATCGCTCCGAACTTCCCGGCGGTGCTCCCCGATTCCATCAACGGCAAAACAAATACGGCGATCACGAGCCCATAGACGACGACCCGCGCGACCCGCCGATGCGTTTGCGGCTTCATCTCTTCGTCCCGGTCCCACGCCGCGTCGTCGATCTCACGCCGGATCGCTGTCTGGACCTCATTCGGCAACGGGCCATACGGCCAAGGCACTCTGGAAGCATTGAACCGCACCAGCACCACCCGCTTCCCCTCATCATCCGTGACCATCGCATCGAACATCGCCCGCTCCTCCACGGGCACGGGCCCGTGCCCGTGGAGGAGCGGGCCGCGCCGCGATCGGTTCGCCCGAATCCGTATCAGTTGATAATCACCGTCGGGCACCCACCAACGATTGACCCCCCGTGCGCGCATGAATCCCCCATCCGCGCCGCCGGCATCCCACCAATCAGTACCGTTGTCGAACCCACGATGATCGAGTCCGGCGGGCCAGTACAAGTACACATATCTGACACCCGCGCTGCGGGCAAGCCACCGATCATGATCGTCGGGCAGCCGGGCGGCAAAATCGGCCCACCAACGTGCGGCACCGGTCCCGTAAACATCGGGCACACATGCATATCACTCACCCGTGCGGCTGGTGGCATCGCTCTCTTCCTCTCTCTACCCCTTACCCGCACACGTGCGGCAGCCCCTTCCCATCCGGATACAACAACTTCAGCCCACGACTCGGCACCGACCCGATCAAAATCGGACGACCACGATCCACAAACACCATCTCCAGCGGCATCCCCGTCATCGCCAGTTCCGCCGGCACTGGCTTTACACTTTCATACCCATCATAGAAAAACCAGTTACCTTCCATGTCCCCCAGCAGCGCGGCCGGTGTCCCATCCGGTCCCACTCGCACGATCGCACGCCGGATGACCTTCGCATATGGCCACTCGACCGGGTCCGCCGCTTCCTGCGTGAACTGCTGCTTGGAATCCAGCGACCACTTCACAATCACGGGCTTGGGGTTCGTATCCGGGTCCGTCAGCATCAGCGTCGCGCCGCGAACGGTGTCCTCCTTGTCCAACACCGCGCCCGCGCCCCCCGGCACGAACTCCGCCTTCCACTCCGCGAGTTTCTTCGGCGGGTTGCTCGCGAGCGCTTGGTCCGGCCACGGCATCGTGTGCAGCGAGATCCCCGCCCCGCTGGATTCGATGTACGTCATCAGCCGCTTCCCGTCGGAACGAGCATGGCTCGCAATATCGAGCGGGCGATACGACGTCAGCACCGCCTTCGACCCCGCCGTCGCTTTGCCCGGCGACGGCAGATCGACGACCTGAACGAAACTCGTCCGGCTTACCGGATCGCCGGTCCACACCAGTGCCGCCCCCGCCGGCGGCTTGGTCCGATCCGTCCGCGGCTCAATATTCAGCGGCGCAACAATCATCGATTCCTTCCCCGGCAGCGTCCACTTGCCAGGCGAGGTTGCCTCCCCCTTGTCCCCGTCGAAATACACGAATCGCATCGAGTCGTCCTCGATCCACGCAATCCAGTGATTCGTCGCCACGCTCCGGTTCCGCGGCGATGACCCGACCGGCTCGGCCAGCATCGGCGCTTTGCAGATCAGCCGGGCGTCGTCCACGCCCGATTCGTTCGTGAAACCCACGACGTGCCGCGTGATCTGCGTGGGTTCGACCATCGGGTTGATCGAGAAGAGGTACGAAACCGACGCCCACCCGCCCGACACCGATGTGATCGAGATCGCGCGCGACGACGCCGGTTTGATCTTCACCGTCACTTTGTTTGATTCGCCGCGCTCTTTGCCCAGGTCGCCCAGCATGATCGCCGAGACCTGGTACTCGCCGGGCAGCGTCAGATTCAGGCGGGTCCGCAACTTGAACCGGTGCGTCACCGTCTGCCCCGGCAGCAGCGGGGTCGGCTGCTCCCCGGCGTGCGGCGAGTGCCCCACCTGCATCGTCTCCGCCCCGGTGCGAACGTCAATAACCCGCATCATGGGCGAGTTCTCGTGCCCCGCCGGGTGCAGGTACTGGATCGGCGCTTTTCCAGTATTCGTGAACGCGATCGTCGCGTACGGATTCTCCTGCACCAGCAGGTCCGTTCGTTCGATCTCGAGCCGTACTTCAAGTGGCATGGTGCTCGTTTCTCCGTGAGTCTGATCGCGTGTCAATCATCGAAGTGGGGAAGTCAGGTCGAAGCCGTATGCAAGACGGTACTAGACGTTGGTAATGTCCCACCCGCCGAATGCCATCAGGCAGTGCGCACAGAAGTCCCCTTCGCAGGTCATGTAACTCATCACGCAGATGCTGTCGTTGATGGGGTCGTGAACCGCGACGCTGTTCCCACCGCCCGCGGACATCCCAGGGTCGTTCCCCGGCCCGTGCAGCCGGAACATCACATGCCCGAGTTCGTGGCAGGTGTTGCTCGTGAAACTGTAACCGGACCAAGGCGGGCGCGACGCGGTCGGCACCGGGGGCGACGCCACCGTGGTGGAATAGAACGGCGCACCGGCCCACACGAATCCGCCGCGGTACTCCAGCGACCACCCGCTGTTCGTCCCCACCGCCACTGTGTAGTGCAGCGAATACGACGCGCCATACCCGCCCGAAATGATCGTCAGCCCCGGCATGAACCCGTTGTTGCTGAGCCGCCGCAGGAACCCCGGGAACATGTACGACTTGACAAGGATGCCCACGTTCGCATCCGTGTTGTTTCCATTACCGAAAAAGCCCGCGGCGGGGTCGATCGGTCCGGTCCAGTTGTTGTACGCCACCCACGTCCGCAGCGGCAGGTGCGTGACCGCGTTGTTCACGTTCACCGTCGAACTCGCGTCCATGTTCATCATCACGTCCAGATCCAGGTCCATACCACGATCGATCTGGCCCTGCCGGGCGTCGCGCCGTGCCTGCTCACGCGCGGCCTGCCAATCGGCCTGCGTCAGCGTCTCGGGGATCGTCCCCGCCGCCGCCCGATCGACCTCCACTTCCACGAACGCCTTCGCCCATGTCACCGGCAGGCTGTCAAACGCCGTCGGCGGATTCGCCGCCTGCGTCGCCGGGTTGAACATGAACGAAAAATCCACCGCCGGCAGCGCCGCGGGGATCGAAGTCCCCGCCGGCCCGATGATATTCAGTTTGCGAAGATACCCGACGTCCGTCGTCGCCGGGTACGTCGCATCCGTGTTCAGCCACGCATAGAACGGGTCCGTCAGTTCGGCCTTCAGCGAAGCATCCGGCGCACCGATCGGCTGCCGGATAATCCGGCTGATTCGCAGGCTCCGCCACACCACCAACGTCCCGGTCTCCACCGACACCGCCGCGATCCCCGTCCCGTCCGATCCCGCACCGCTCATCGACGTCGGACCCACATACGCCTTGATCCGATACCGATCCCCGCCCACGCGAGAAGGCGTGAAGATCACACCTGCCTCTCCCATCGAGTTGGTCTCGGCCTTTACCGCGTGCAGATGGCGAGAACCCGCCGCGGCGTTTCTCGCCACCGGAAACGGCGGCGGATGCGGCTGCGGCAGGTCCGTGCGGGTGCTCGGCGGTGTCCCGTTGAATCCGGGCAACGGCAACGTCGTCGAAAAAACGATGCTCGAAACGTCGGTCCCCGCCGTCAGACTTCCTTGCCCTTGCAGCCCGCCGCGGTCGTGCCGGGCGTTTCCTCGCTGCGGATCCGTCGCCTGTTGCGCTCGTCCGCCGGTCGGGTTGAGTTCACGATCGATGATTACCCTCGGCCCGCCGGGACTCGCGAGCGGCGGCCCCACCGTCGTATTCCGAATCGGCGGGCGATTGATCTGCGCCACGACCGACACCGCTGGATCAAACGCCGGCAGGTCATACGTCGGCTGCAACTGAAAATACACATGCGCGTTCGCCATCGGCACCCACTGCGCCGTCGCCGGGTCGCGCTTCTCCACCAGCGCGATCAGCGGGATCTTCCCCAAGATCGGGTTGTCGGTCCGGAACCTCGTCTCTACCGTGTATGAGTTTGTTCCCAGCGTGCTGTCGCTATAGGCGGGTCTGGGATCTTGGTTGAGATTCAGACCCTTCGGACCCTGCCACGAATCCATGAACGAATACCCGCCCGGTATCCGGATCTTCGCAAAGTTCGCCCGCGTCGGGGCCGCCGGATCGTCCGCCGGCTGCGGCAACGCGCCCGTATCCACAATCCACTCTCGCAGCAGCCGCTGAATTTCCGCGTCCGCCGCCGCGTCGTCCACGCTATTCAGAATCTTCGTTTTGAAGTATTCCCACGCCCCTGGGAACGCCGGTGCTGGATCGGTCCCGGTGGTCTCCGCCGGTACGCCATCGAACGCCACGCGGGCTCGGGCATGATTCAGAGGGAAATAGAACAACCCAAGAACCTGCATCCGCTCCATCCGACCCAGTGCGGTGTTCGGCGGGTGCTTGAATAACTTCTCGATGTCGCCAAGCCGAAGCGATATCCGCATGTTCGCGCGCACCACCAGCGTGTTGTACCGCTTGGCACTATCAAAACTCGGCTGGACGTGCCCGATGTCCTGCCCGGTCGTCGGGAGTTTCGAAGCACCCAGGTTTGCACCAGGATCGGCTGGCATGAAGTCTTCCTCGCTTGCGTTCGTGAATGGTTCTTCCGCAGTCTACCTTCGTGTATCCCCATCGCCGACCCTTCAACTTCGCTCGAAGCGCCACGATCACGGCGGCGTACGCGCCGGGCGAGGTGGAACCGGTGGGGGGGTCTGCCCCCGAGAGTTCGTCGCAGGCGACGCTCCACTTGGGGTTCCACTCGTGTTTCCTCCACTTGGTGTGCTCCCATTGCTCGAACTCGACGCCGCCGCCCCCGGCAACGCCGGCGGCGTCGGCCCATCGTGAAAATCGTACAACTTCGTCTGCGTCTGACTCACATCCGGCACACCCTCTTCCACCCCCGGCTGTCCCAGCAGCCCATACATCCGCTGGAACGCCCCGATCGCCGCCCGTGTGTTCGGACCCAGCAAGCCGTCGATCGGCCCGGTGTTCAGCCCGATGTTGTTCATCCGCTGCTGCACCCCTGATATGCAGAACTCATCCGGCGCGGATTCCTTGATCGGGTTCAGGCCCCCGATCTCCAGGTGCCACGTCACGGGCACCGCTCCTCGCCGCGGCGCGGGAGTTGATGCCGGCGTTGTTGACGCCGGTGCTCCCGAGGTCGATGCCGTCGCGTCCGAATCTTCCGCGCTCATCTGCACCGTCAGCACGGCTGTTGCCGAACCCGCCCGCAACTCATGCTCGATCAGCCCCTCGTCCGTCGTGTTCCCCGTGTACGTCGTTGGGATGCCTGCCACACGCAGTTCATACGGCGCATTTTTCAGTGGCGTCATATCGTCCTTGAACACCCTCACCCGCAACTGCAGCGTGTCCGTCCCGACCGTGAACGGATGGTGCGCGTCCACCCCGCCGCTCGCCGGCAGCGTGCTGGGGTCCGGAATATCCAGATAGTCACCGTTGCCCGCGCGAGTGCGACCTTTGTAGAGCGTGTTCGGGCTTGACCGGCTCAGCCGATCCTTGTTCGCGTCCCACACCGTCTGCCAGTTCCGATACCCGTACTGGTCCGCGACTTTGCTGATATGGTCGTTCTGTTTACAAACGTGTCTCGTCGGCATCGCGGGCACCTTTCAGTTCACGCCGGTTCCCATTCATCCCCGCTGATCCGTGGGAAGTTGATCTCTGCTTCCCCGCCGTCCGGCAGCCCTTCCACCTTCGCCTTCCCCTCCGCGTCCGTATACCCCGACACGATCGAGCCGTCCGGCAGTTTCACCCGGTACTGCTCATTCGGCATCGCGTTCCCTTCGTGGTCCTTGAGTTCGATACTGATCCAGTGCGTCTCATCCGGCGGCACGTCCTCCGTCGGCGCGATCGTCGATGTACCCAGTGACACGGTCTGCCGCGACGAAGATCGCGTCTGTGTCGTCGATACCTCGCCGGGATTGGCGTTCGCGGCCTCCGTCGGATCCTTCGGCGCTTGCGGATCCTTCGCCGTACATGTGTTGCCGGATTTTTTTTCCATAGCCTCGCCTCCTGCAACTAGTTGATCGTGACCATGCCGCCCTTAAGCGTGAGCTGGGCATCCCCGTTCACACTCGTTTGGGTGCCCTTCACGTCCGTGGTCGCCGACGATTCGATCGTCATGCCCGTCGTTCCCTTGAACTCCGCGCTCTGCGTCGCTTCCATCGTGATGTTCTTGGTCGCTTCCACCACCACATCCCCCGGCGTACTGATCTTGATCCCATCCGAGTTGATCGCTATATACGAGTCGCCCACATGGATCGTCACGTTCGACTTCCCTTCGATCACCACTTCGTCCCCTTGATAAAATATCTTCCCCGTCGTCGTTTCTGAGTGGTTCGCTTTGAACACCTCCGCCACGTCCTGCGTCACCGTCAGCGACATCGTCTTGTCGATCCGCACCTTTTCGTCCCCTGCGATCGTCAGGCTGTGGTCCCGCCCAATGTCTTCGATCCGGTCCCGCGTCACCATCGCGTGCTGGTCCTGCTCGATCTTGCTGTGTGAATCCTTCTTCACGATCGAGTGCGAGTTGTTCAGTACGATCGACAGCCGGTCGTTCTTCACCCGCGTGTGCATGTCCTTCTCGGCGTGCGTGAAGACCTGCTCCTCCCCCTTCTTGTCTTCAAACCGGATCTCGTTGAACCCCGCACCGCCTTTGCTCGAGTTCGACTTGATGCCCGACATCGTCGCGTTATCCGGCAGCGCATACGGCGGCATCTCAATCCCGTTGTACACTCGCCCCGTCACGATCGGCCGATCCGGATCTCCTTCCAAAAACTCCACGATCACTTCTTGACCGATCCGCGGGATGTGCATCCCACCCCATTTCTTCCCCGCCCACACCTGCGCCACTCGCACCCAGCACGACGCCGTTTCGTCGTTCTTCCCCATCCGGTCCCAGTGGAACAGCACCTTCACTCGCCCGTATTTGTCCGTCCAGATTTCCTCTCCAGACTTCCCGCACACGATCGCCGTCTGCGGCCCCGATATCAGCGGCTTGGGCGTCACCCTCGGCGTGCGATACTGCACCGTCGCGTCCAGCACCCGGAACTGGCAGGAATACAACCCCGTTCCCCCGCCACCACCCGCCCCCTGGTACGAGTCCGCTTCCGCGTGGATCGTTGTCCCCGTGACCAGCCATTCTTTGTTCAACTCGTCTCGCGGGAACGCCGCCAGCGCGAACTTGCTCCCCACACTCAACCCGCGTGAGTCCGACTGCCCGTGCCCCAACTCATAGTCCGCCTGCAACTCTTGCATCCGTACCTTGGCGTACTTTTCCCCGTCCGCCGTCACGTTGTACTGCCCGGGGTAGTCGAATATCTCGAAGTTCGACGCCGTGTACGCCCCCGCCTGTTCCAGTTTCGTCTCCAGATTCGTCGTCGGCTTCGTGAAATCAAAGTCCGTGTGCATGTACCGCCCCGTCTGCACATGCTGCTCGACATAAAAATCCGTGATGAACTCCTTCCCCACCACCTGCGGCTCCGGCTCGTGGTACGCGATCTCCGCGTACCCCTCTACCACCACATGATTGCTGATCGAGTCGGCGAGTACCATCGTGTGCTTCCCCTCCTCGTGCTTGAAGTAGTAATAGATCCCCGTCTGCTCCATCAGCCGAGACACGAAGTTCAAGTCCGTCTCTCGGTACTGCACGCAGTATTCCAGCGTCGGGTACGTTTCGTTGAGTTTGTCCTCGAAGTCCGAAAAACCATGCTCTCGGAACACTTCTTTCACGATCTCCGGTATTGTCTTTTCCTGAAAAATCCGGCAGTCCGCCGCTCTGGACATCAGCCACATCCACGGCACCAGCGTCGCACGATACCGCGCCATCCCCCCGCTCGGCGGCGATTGATGCCACCGCGCCACATACCCATTGAAATACCGTGTTGTCCCCGCCTCGCCACTTCCCCCGGGCGACTCCACCCGCACCGTCATGTTCTTGCCGAGTACGTCCGTCGCAACGATGCTCCCGTCTTCGCTCAGCAGTTCCAACTCGATCCGAAACAATCTCCCGATCTGCTCCGTCGCCGTGAAACTCTTCAGCAGCAACTTGTCCTCACCCAGCGGCGAGCCCACGGCGATCTTGCGAGTAGCCTGCTTTCGACTTGATGCGGCGGGCATGTTCACCTCGGGCCGATTCTGGCCTATTGGGGCAGGGACGCTCTACTCGACGACGCTGCCGTACGGGCCGCCGGGCGCCATGCCTTCGGCTCCTCTTCCCGCTTTACGGCCCTTCGGCCCCGTCTCTCTGTAATATACACCCCATTCGCCTTCCATGCTCCCGCTCGGCTACGGATTCCTCGACCGCTCCCTTCGCCGCTTTTCTTCCTCCTTGTGCGAAGTTCGCGCCCATACCGGCAAATTAAAAACGCGCCGTCTCGGCGCGTTGACTCGTCTATTTTCGCCCTTGTGGTACCGAGATCCAATATTTTCCACACGTTCCGGGGGTGGGGATGACTCAGACGGAATGAACCACCCGGAACGACCCAAAACTTGGATCAGCCCAGTTTTTTCAGCCGCATTGTCAGTTCGTCCGCGTTCGGAGTCGCTTCCATCGCCACCCGCACATGGATGTACTCCTGCTCAACCAACTCCACCAACGATTGGTTGAAGTCCTTCATCCCCGTCTGCTGCGCTTCGATCGTCTTGAGATATTCCCGCAACTCCCCTTCCCGGCTCTCCAGAATGTGCTTCCGCACAACGCTGTTGTTGATCAGAATCTCGAGCGCAGGGATTCGGTGAATATTCGTGTGCAGCGTCGGCAGCAACTTCTGATACACGAACGCCCGCATCTGATACCCAAGAATCTTCCGTACCTGCTCCACCTCTTCCGGCGGGAACAACCCGTAGATTCGGCTGAACGTTTGCGTCGCGGACGACGCGTGGATCGTTCCGTACACCAAGTGCCCGGTCTCCGCCGCGTGCAGTGCGGCCTCGAACGTCTCCTGATCCCGCATTTCCCCCACCAGCACCACGTCAGGGTTCTCTCGCACCAGCGCCCGCAGCGCGATCTTGAAGTTCAAACAGTCGATCCCGATCTCGCGCTGGTTGATCGTCGCCTTCGAATCCTTAAAAATGTACTCGATCGGATCCTCGATCGTCACGATGTGAACGCTCTTCCGCTCGTTCACGTACTGCAGCATCGCCGCGATCGTCGTCGATTTGCCCGAACCCGTCACGCCGCTCAGCAGCACGATCCCCTGCGGCTGCATGGCGATTTCCGCCATCGAGTCCGGTAGGTACAGATCCTCGAACCGTCGGATCTTGCTCGTAATGAGACGCGCCGCCACCGAGATCTTGCCGCGCGCCTGAAACAGGTTCACGCGAAACCGATTGTTCTCGTCGTAGTCGTACGCGAAGTCCACCGACCCGAACTTGTGCAAGTCCGCCTGCTGCTCATCGGTCAGAATGTGCTTGCAGATCGATAGGAACTCGTCCATCGTGATGGGCGGAGCCTCCAGCGTCTTGAGTACGCCGCGCAACCGGATCACCGGCGGCTTGCCCGTCTTGAGCAGCAAGTCCGACGCCTCGAACTTGATCGCCGCCTTCAAGAACGTTCCGAATCGCGTCTCATGCGGATCGTGTTTCCGGTCCGGATCCAGGCTCACTTGTCCCGCGGGCGCTTCCGTCGTCGTCGTGTCCGTCGCTACGCTCATGGTCGCTTCCATCCCTAACTGTTTTTCGGTTAGCAACTCGTTCCATTCGGCTATCGGACACGTCGCGTCTCAGTCATGGCCAACGCTTCGCCGGGTGATCCCTCATCGGCACCTTCTCACCCGCACGCACACAAGCAAACCACAAACATCGCCGCTTCGCTCCCGTCGGCAAGCGTTCAGTGTACCCCGGTTCCCATGCGATCGCGCGGCACCCCCGTGCCGCGCTGCATCACTCTTCGCACCCGCTCACGCCTCGGTTCCGATCCCACGATTCAGAACGCCTCCTCGATGCCTCGATCCCTCTTCCCTCGATCCCTTCCCATTCACAACACCCCGCCCCGCAGACGATCAATCTCGCTCTCCAAGTTCGCGCGCGCACGCCACTCATACTCATTCTGAAACATCGGCGTCCAAAAAATCGTCCGCCGATCCAGCATCCGTTCCAAAAACGCGATCCGCCCGATCATAAACTGCTCATCCGTTGCGAATGAAAACTCCTGCCGGATCGCACGCCGATACTCTTCATACTCCACCGCGTCGGCTCCCAGTATCGATAGGTCGATGTCCGCCATCATCGACTCGTCCCCTCGACCCGGCGTCACATTGTGCCGCGTCACCGCGATCAACCCGCGCACGGTCTCTGCAAATACCGGGCTGCACCCCAGCAGCCCCGCCACCATCCCCGCCGCGTCCGCGCTCCGCGCCTCATTATCCGGCCGCTCCGCTATGTACACGCTGTCGTGCATCCACACCGCGAACTCCACCGCGTCTTTGTCGTCCACCAGCAGCCGCACTCGATCGAATAACTTCAGGCACGACTCGATATGCCGCAGGTCGTGGTACGCGCGCGCCGGGTTGGCGTAGAGCGTCCGGATCGTCTCGAACGTCAGGTCCGCTTCATCCGCCGACCGAAACGCCCCCACCCGCCCACAGAGTTGTGCCCATCGATCGCGCATGTGTTGCTGAATGGTACCGGATCCTCCTCGGTGGCACTGCTCTCTAGAGCAGTGTCTTCCGCCTGTGCCGTCACAGCCATACCTACTTCCCAACACCCCTTCGCTCCGCCCGATACAGGTGCGCCCCGATCCGCCCGATAAAGGATCCACCAACACTCATCGTTTTCACAGACAACGTCCCCTTACCAGTTACAATCCGCCCCTATGACACTCTCTCAGAAAATCGCAAACCGCTCCGCTGTCGTCGGTATCGTCGGCCTGGGCTACGTCGGCCTCCCCCTCGCCCGCGCTTTCCACGACGCCGGTTTCAACGTCCTGGGCTTTGACATCGATCAGTCCAAAATCGACGCCATCGCTGCCGGCAAGTCCTATATCAAGCACCTCGGCGACGATTTCGTCCGCCCCATGCGCGAATCCGGCCGTCTCCGGGCCACCACCGACTATCGCCTGATGAAGGATGCCGACGCCATCCTCATCTGCGTCCCCACACCGCTGGGCAAGCACCTCGAACCGGACCTGAGTTACGTCATCCAGTCCGCCGAAGACATCGCACGTACGCTCCGACCCGGCCAACTCATCGTTCTGGAATCGACCACCTACCCGCGCACGACCCGCGACGATGTCCTGCCCGTGCTCCTCAAGACCGGCCTCTCGTGCATCGACCGTGAATCCGACGAAGCCAAGGGTTTTTACCTCGCGTTCTCCCCCGAACGTGAAGATCCGGGTCGAAAGGACCATCAAACGACCACGATCCCCAAACTCGTCGGGGGCATCAATCCCGTCAGCGGCGAGGTCGCCGCCGATCTCTACCGCACGGCCATCAAATCCGTCATCAAAGTCAGCACCGCCGAGGTCGCCGAAGCCGCTAAACTCCTCGAAAACATCTACCGGGCGGTCAACATCGCAATGGTCAACGAGATGAAAGTCTTGTTAGCCGCGATGGATATTGATGTCTGGGAAGTCATTGCGGCCGCCAGCACGAAACCCTTTGGGTTCCAGGCCTTTTACCCCGGTCCCGGCCTCGGCGGTCACTGCATCCCCGTCGATCCCTTCTATCTCACCTGGAAAGCCCGGGAAGTCGGCATGTCCACCCGGTTCATCGAACTCGCCGGCGAAATCAACCATTCGATGCCCGATTATGTCATTAGCCGGCTCAATCTGGCTTTGAACGACCGGAACCGCTCGATCAAGGGATCTCGCATCCTCGTTTTGGGACTGGCGTACAAGCCCGACGTGGACGATGTCCGCGAAAGCCCCAGTTTCGTGCTTATTGAGAAACTCCAAGACCTCGGCGCTCATGTGGATTACAACGACCCGCACATCCCCCGCACCCACAAAATGCGCAAGCACGACCTAGGGATGCAGAGCGTTGCACTTTCCACAGAGTCGCTGGCGAGTTATGACGCCGTGTTGGTCTCAACCAACCACTCGGTGTATGACTACCCGATGATCGCCAAGCACTCGAAACTGATCGTGGACACCCGCAATGCGATGAAGAATATCGATCGGCGTGACAATATCGTTGGGGCGTGATCAAAAGCGATGACTCTATGAAGATGGTTGCGTAGAGCCGATGTTAAACTGCACAGTTTGTGTGACGCTCAAACAGGCAAAACTTGCGCGTTCATGGATCAAAGAGTCAATCTCGGTTCTTGCATCCCCGATTTTCTGAGGGTCACGATCATGCTGGGCGTGTGATCGTGTTCCAAGGAGTCGGCTGTATGATATTCTTTTATCAAGGCGACGGAACCTTGCCGATGGGGGCAACGGAACACAGAAGCCCACACACTGAGGTTGCATCCCCGATGATGAACTCGATTAGTTGTACGACCGGAGCGGCCATGAGCCGCGGCGGACTGGGCGAACTGTCGGTTACTCGGAACACCCTATTGAAAGTCGGCGCGGCAGCATTGCTCGCGTTTGCCGGCCTATCCAGCGCCGCCCTCGGGCAGGCGATTTCTCCTACCGGACGCATCTCCGGCGGAACGTATTCGATCGGCGGGTACGGAACGAGTTCTGATGGCGAGGTGGCGACGGGGTACGCCGACTCCCCCGGCGGCAGCCGCGCATTCCGATGGGTGCGTGATCAAGGCGCGGTCAGCCTGGGCACCCTCCCAGGCGGAACATTCTCATTCGGCAATGTGGTGAGCGGTAACGGCGAGTTCATTGTCGGCACCAGTGGCTCGGGTGATGGCATCCGTGCATACCGCTGGAGTGTTGCGGCGGGGATGGAGAGCCTCGGGCTGCTCCCCGACGGGTTTTATACGTTCGCACAGTCGATCAGTGCCGACGGCAACGTCATCGTCGGGTTCGGCTCGACCGCGTTGGGCGACCGGGCGTATCGCTGGACGATGAGCGGCGGGCTTGAATCGTTGGGCACACTCCCGAACGGGTTCAACTCGGGCGCGTACAGCGTGAGTCCGGACGGACAGTTCATCGTGGGCTATAGCGAAGCCGGGCCGGATTCGGTACACGCGTTCTTGTGGTCCGAAGGGGGCGGGATGGTCGATCTTGGGGTGCCATCCGGCGCGGTATCGTCGCTGGCGTATGGGGTGAACGCCGACGGGACCGCGGTGGTCGGCGGAGCCGAACGACCCGACGGAACGTCGCGTGCGTTCCGATGGACGCCGGGGGGCGGGATGGAAGATTTGGGAGCGCTGCCGATCCGTACTGGTGCGCTCGCCGTAGGCGTGAGTGGCGATGGAAACACGGTCGTCGGGACGACGCGGTTTCAATCGGCCACGACGGCGTTTGTATGGACGCCCGACACCGGGATGGTGGATTTGAATGAATACCTCAGCGCGCGTGGCGTGAACCTCGACGGGTGGTACCTCTTCGAGGGGCGCGGCGTGAGCGCGGATGCACGCACATTCACAGGTACCGGCGTGTACTTCGGGGAGATTCTCGGGTTCGTCGCGTGGCTCGACGCGGATTGCACGTCATGCCCAGCGGATTTCAACTGCGACTCCTCCATCAACTCGCAGGATTTTTACGAGTTCATGGAGAACTTCATCAATCAATCGCCTCGGAGCGATTTCAATCGGGATGGATCGCGCGATTCACGGGATTTGTTCGACTACCTGAACGTCCTGTTCACGGGGTGCTGATGACGGTGCGGTGAACGCCAGTTGCGTGGCTTGTATCGAATCGATTTCACGGCTTGCCGATTTCGGCAAGCCGTGTCTTTTGGTCTAGTGTTGGATGTCATGAAGTGCGGAGTCCTACTCGAAACGCACGTTGCTTGGACACACGGCGGAAGCGCGACGATTCGCTGCGAGGACTCCGCTCATCGTCGGCATGCAACGCGCGAACGTCACAGGCGTGCAACCCGAGCATGGGCACATCTGATGGTACCAAGAGCGACACATCACGCTGCCGGCGGCATATCCTTGCGGCTTCGGTCCCGTGCTTCGGGACACGATCGGATTGTCAGACGCAACACGAAACTCATCCCCACATCCTCAATCTTTGGATCCCGCCATGGCCGACGCTTCTCATTCTGCCAGCCTTTCCAGCGTACTCAACTATTCCGCGACGCGCGTGCATCTTCCCGCCGACTCGAATCAGGCGCTGGGGCTGGCGGAGTACGCGATCAACTTCATGTATGGCACGAAAGCACCCGGCGGCGGCACGACCGGCGCGACGCGCGGCGGGCTGGGTGTCCCCGGTGCGTCGGTGCTGGAACGTACCAACTTGTTTCATACCGATGCGGTACTGTGCGGGATTTCAGCGATTGCCCTGGGGACCAACGCACCGCTGGTGCTTCGTAAGGAAGCGATGCAGTACCGCGTCGGCTCGCCGGGGATCGGGTCGCTGGCCGGTCTGGGCGGCGCGAGGCGCGCCGGTGCTCCGGTGTTTGGTTCGGATATGGATGTGATGCCTGAGAAGGCGATCGTGGCGAACAACGCCGCGGTGCGAGAGTGGGACTCGAACGGCACGAACTTCGGATATTCCGAAGAGCGCCCGGAGCATCGGGCCGGGGAGTTTGGGCACAATGATTACTACAGCGTTGCGGTCGTCGCGGCGCAGATGCGCGGGATGAACGGGGACTTCGCGCTGCGCGGCATGATCCTGCTCGACGAAATCCGCGGGCGTCTGGGCGAAGTGTTCAGTCTCAAGACGTACAAGATCGATCACGTCATGCACGGCGCGATCGCGTCGGCGGTGACGTTCGGCGCGATGATGGGCGCAACCGCGGAGCAGATCGAGTCGGCGGTGGGGATGGTTGTGGCACACTATGTACCGTTCCGCGCGATCCGGGCCGGGAAGCAGTTGTCGGACAGCAAGGGGGCGTCGGCGGCGATCTCGACGGAAGCGGCGATCCTGAGCGTGAAGCGATCGATGGCGGGGTTCATCGGGCCGAAGGATATTTTCCGGAATCCCGAGGCGATCTTCCGGATCTTCGAGGGGCCGGGGCAGATGTTTGTGAAGGTGGGAAGAAGCAATGACACTGCTCTGGAGAGCAGTGCCACCAAGAAGGCGCACGCCTCGCCGTTTGATTTGTACTTGTCGTATGCGGGGGATGATTTCGCGGTGATGGGGATGCACTTCAAACTGGGGTTGTACGAGCATCAGTCCGCCGGGGCGCTGCAGGGGCTGATCACGCTGCTTCAGAAGCACCCGCACCTGCTGGAGGATCAATCGGGCGACGCGATCAGTAAGATGGTTGTAACGGCGTACGAGCCGGCGTTCGGGATCATCGGCGACCCGGCGAAGCGCGACCCTCGCACGCGGCAGTCCGCCGACCACTCGATGCTGTACCTGGTCTGCACGAAACTCCGCAAGGCGCTGGAACTGGCGCACAACGAGCAAGGGGCGGCAATCCTTATGAAGCGTGGGTTCGACTGGAAGGACTTGATGCTCCTGCCGCACGACTTCGACGCCAAGGCCATCCACGATCCGCTCACCCGCGCGCTGATGGAGAAGATGACCTTCCAGCACGGCGGGCCTGAGTACGACGCGAAGTACCCCGACGGGATCCCGACCTCGATTCAGATCACCGATGAGTCGGGCGAGGTGTTCGACTCGGGGCTGGTGATGTACCCCGGCGGGCACGCGCGGAATACAACGGAGGACCTGAAGGACATTTTGAGCCACAAGTTCAAGGTGCTCGGTGCGCTGGCGAGCGATGATGCCGCGGGGATCATCAAGCGGATCGGCACGCTCGAGAAGAAATCGGCGAAGGACGTGGCGGAGTTGTACCACTTCCGGATTTTGAACCGGGGACGTTTCGAGTAGCCGGGCGCCAACGAGTTGTGGATTTACCAAGGCCCAAAGTGAGTTGTGTTCACGGCGTGTGTGGCGTCACGCAGTAATAGTTGATAGAACGCCACGTCGTGCCACGCGCCGAACTTCCACCCGGCGTGGCGGAAGGTGCCGATGTGGGAGAAGCCGAGGCTTTCGTGGAGGCGGATGGATGGGGTGTTGGGGAGTGTGATCCCGCCGATCGCGGAGTGGAACCCCCGTGCCCGCACATCATCAAGCAGGCGTGAGTAGAGCGTGCGGCCGATGCCGGTGCGGTGATGGCTCGGCGTGATGTAGATACCGACCTCAGTGGTCCATTGATAGGCGGCGCGTTCGCGCCAGACGCCGGCTTTGGCGTAACCGGCGAAGACGCCGCCTGTTTCTGCGACGAGGAACGGGAAGCGGTCGATCCCCTTTTTCCACGCCGCGGCGAGTTCGGCGGGCGTGACGGGCTCATACCCGAAGTGGATCGATGTGCCGACGATGTAGGTGTTGGTGAGGTCGGCGATCGCGGGGAAATCGGAGTCGCTCGCGGGACGGATGAGCAAGGCTTGGTGGCTCATGCCGAAACAGTAACCGGCCACCACGGAGTGTGCTTCGGATGATGGAGCCGGGTCGTCCACGGATCAACCATTGGTTGGGACACATTGGAAGACGTCGTCGAGGGGTCTCTCGAAGACACGGGCCAGGCGGAACGCGACTTCGAGGGAGGGGGAGTATTTGCCGCCCTCGATTGCGTTGACGGTTTGCCGGCTGACGCCGACGCGGTCGGCGAGTTGCTGCTGAGTCATCTCGCGGTGCCCGAAGCGCAGGGCGCGAATCCGGTTGTGTATCACGAAGGTATCGTGGTTCATATCACATTCCCCGCCGGTAGTACGCGAGCCTGAGGACATACCCGGCGATCTCGGAGAGGAAGAGGGACACCAACAGCGCGTTGGCGATCCAGACGATGCTGACCGAGAAGCACATACCCGTGACGGCACCGAGCACCCCGACGGCGAGGATCCACGAAGAACCGCTTTCGGACTTCCATTCGATGAGTCGGTCGCGTTCGTCACGTCCTTCTGGCCGGCTTGCGAGGGCCGCGACGAGGTGCCCCGCGACCAGGAAAACCACCATTAGCGCGGTGGCGACCATGAACACGGCGGCGTAAGCGGGCATCGCCGTGACGCCCGAGAGCAGCATCCGGCCAGCCACGAAGAAATACGCGCCAAGCCCAAGGGTCATGCCGACGAGTTGAATCCATACGCTCTTTTCTTCAAACGATGCGCCCATTGGGCCTCCTGTAATGTGAACGTCAATGACAGACAAACTAGACACGGTGTCAAATATATCTGACAAAAACAATAAGTCAACTATTGTTGACATATATCATATATTTTTATCGAATCGGTCATCAGCCGCGAGAATCGCAGTGGAAACCGTCTGAGCCGGAGCCGGGAGTGTGGAGGGGGGACGGGCCTGTGTGAACTTGTTCGATAGGCAGCATGGAACACACGCTCGAAGCGACCAACCCTGTGTGGTACATGAAGACGAACCCAGAAAAGCCCGGCGCCGGTCCTTCGTCCCTATCGGTGGGTTACGAAACGCCGCTCGTGATCCAGACAGAGCATTTGGACGTCGAGGCGGCGTCGTGGCTCGGCACGCGGTGCCGGCTGGAAGTGTGCGCGTCCGAAGACGAGCCTCGCTTCGGGGAGTTGCTGGCACAGGCTGAGGGGTTGGTCATCCGCACGTACACGCAGGTCAACGCCGCGATGCTGGAGCGTGCGCCGCGGCTGCGAGTGGTGGCCCGCGCTGGGGTAGGGCTGGATAACGTGGATCAGGAAGCCTGTCGGGCTCGCGGCATCGCGGTGCTCTCAACCCCCGACGCGAACACTCGCGCGGTCGTTGAATACGTCACGGCGCTGATGCTCGATGTGCTGCGTCCACGTCGGCCGCTTGATTCGGCGCTCCCGACGAAGCAATGGAAAGCCGCGCGGGAATCGCTCATAGCCCCACGGCAACTTTCGGATCTCACGCTCGGTGTACTTGGATGCGGGCGGATCGGCTCGCAGGTCGCTCGTGTCGGCGCAGCGTTCAACATGCGGGTGGTCTACAACGACTTGGCCGAGATTCCGCCTGACCGGCGTGGCGGGGCGTCACCCGTGCCGCTCGACGTATTGCTGCACGAGGCCGACGTCCTGACTATTCATGTCGATGGCCGCGCCGGCAACCGGCAGTTTGTCGGTGCATCGTTCCTCGATCAACTCAGGCCCGATGTGCTTGTGATCAACACATCACGCGGCTTCGTGATCGACCCGCACGCACTCGCGGCGTTCCTTCGTACACACCCAGACGCGCGCGCCGCACTTGATGTTCACGAGCCTGAACCGTTCGACGACCAGTATCCGCTGCTCGGCGTGACGAACGCGAGGCTTACGCCGCACATCGCATCCGCGACGCGGACGGCACATCGAAATATGTCATGGGTGGTTCGGGATCTGTGGGACGCACTCAGCCGATAGCGGCGATCATTCGACATCAAGCCCGCGCACGAACTGGTCGAACGCCGCCCGGTCGGTTTCGAGTCGCTTCTGTTCATTCTTTCGGCGTTCGAAGAGGCTCTCGAGTGTGGTTTCCTGCTCGGTGAGTTTGGCCATGTATCGAGCGTACAACTGGCTGCCCGCGTCGATGCGTGCCATATTTTCGCGGATGCGTGCCTGGTCGGTGGTGATCTCCTGTGTCTGCCGGTCGATCTCGCCGATCCCGCGCTCAATCGCGTGCATGTCCGCTTGCTTCTGTGACACCTGACGGAAGGCGTCGAGCACGGCTTTGGACAACTGCCCATCGCGCTCGAACCGCACCATCGTTTCGGTGTCGTAGTTCAGAATGCCCACGCTCTGCCGATCGACGCGTTCGCCGACGACCGGCAACGAGACGGCCTTCCCCGGCTCCACCGCGATCTTGAATCGATAGTGTGTCTGGGTCTGATCTTCGGGTGACTTGGGGGCGACGAGTTGCCACGCGGCGTCGCCCTTGACGTGCTCGATAACCACCGCGCGGGTGCGCTGCTGGTCTTTGTTCTTGAAGGCGTACGTCGTGGTTGTCACGCTCTTGAGGGTCTGCTCGATCGCGCCGCGCACGATCCGCAGTTTCAAAATACTCGACGAGTTCTCCAACTTGGTCTGGACATCCACATCGAGGTCCACAGCGTAGGCGAGCAGCCGTTTTTCACCCGGTGCGATGTGCCCGATCACGGCGTCGCCGGCATAAGCCGATTTGCCATCCGAGGAATCAAACACTGTGAGCGGCCCGGGGAGGAGTTGGAGCGATGAATCGTTTGTGAGTTCCACGCCGCGCATCGGGTGCTCGGAGCCGTCGCTGATGTTGAAGATGCTCACGCGGTTCCCCGAAACGCTCGCATTGAGGATCGGGAGCATCGCGGAGCGTTGGCGTTCGATGGTGACGGGCGAGTCGAGTTCGTACTGGAAGACTTCGCCGACCTCACCTGCGGTCGCGCGTGCGGCGGCGGCTTGCCCGACCAGTTCACCGGCTTCGAGGCCGAAGTATTCTGCACGCTTGGCCATCTCGGGACTTCCGGGTTTGCCGGCCGCGTCGCGCTCCGCTATCGCACGCGAGTCTTTTCGGTCGAACATCACGCCACCAGTCCCTCCCCGCGGCCCCGAGCCGGGCGCGGCCGGCGAACCCGGTGCCTGCTGCGCCAGTGCCTGCCCCAGCGACACATCCATCCCGCCCGAATACGCCCGCGGTGACACACCCGGTATCGTCGGCACCGGGATATATGGCCGAGTGACGTACAGCGGCTCGTACAAGTCCATCTGGAACGACACCGGCTGCCCCGATACCAGCGCGAGCCGCACGCCCGACCAATCTTCGTCGGTGTTGTTCTCGACGATCGCCCAGCCTTGCAGATTGACCCCCTTGGCCGAAGCAGGCTTGGCATCGTTCGCATTTGCACCGGGGATGCTGCTTTGGCTCGGTTGGATAACCCGCCCCGAATCATCCGGCAGCACCAATCGGTAGGATGTTTTCCAGACCGGCATCTCGTGGACATAACCGACAACGACGGGGCGCGACCCGGAGACGCCGTTGCCCGAGAATCGCACTTGAACGCTCTTGGTCCGATCCGCGCGGTATTCCGCCAGCGCGGCGAGCGCTTTGGTCAACTCGCCCGCGAGGTCTTTGTCGAGCAACTCAAACGACGCGATGTCGTTCACCCCGACGGAGCGCACCCCCGACGCCGTGAGCAGGTTCAAGAACCACGAATCGAAGGCAGGCTGGTTCGCTCCGCCCGCGACCCGGCGTTGCTCGACACCCATGATCGTCCCCGACACGACTTCTCCACCAGCCGATACTTTCAATGCCGCCCCGCGCAGACGGTTCAAGAGTGTGGGTACGGCGGGGTTATCGGCAATATCGACGCCGAACGAAGCAAGCCGGCGTGCGATCGGTTCCTTAGATCCATACGAAACCGATTCGATCCGCCCGCCTTTGTCGATCAGGACCATCGACTTGATGATGTCGTTGATCTGTTCGGTCTTGAACCGTAGGTCGAGGGTGGCGTCGCCGGTGATGTCGCCGGCACGCTCGAAGAAACCGACGCCGGAGCGATAGAGCGTGATTTTACGAACTGGGACGGCGGTTTCGTCGGCTACCTCTCCTGTCGAGTAGGACACCGGGACATACGCGGCTCGTGCCGACGTCATAGACCCGAAGGGCAAGGCTTGTCCGGCCGCGAGTACAACGAGAGCGATCCGAAGCCGAGCAACACTTGTCATGGTGAGACTTCCTGAGTAACTGAATCACGCCCGCCGCCCCGCCGGGTACACGACAATGGCCGCTCGGCGACAAGCGTCTACCAGACACAGTACGTGTTGTTCGCGGGCAGCGATCGGCCGATTATGGCAGGATGTACTTCGTCAGCGCCCACCATTCGGCCCACACACAGCCGGCGCAGAACACGGCCCAGACAAACAACTTGAACTCCGCCCACCAATCTTCGACCCATTCGCCGCGGAACAGAGAGACGATATCGGGCATCAGCCAGAACTTGACACACGCGAAGAACTCGTCCCAAGTCGAAAAGAGAACCCAGCCGATGGCGATGAACACCGGGACGTTCAACACGATCAGAATAAGCCAACCCCACCATTCCATCAACGAACTCCGTATCTCAAGAAGGTTGCAAGTTTCTTCGGGTTGTTGCCGCTGTTCAGAGCGGGGTAGACGCCGGAATCTGACTTATCTGCTTTGGAAGCGGTAGTAACATATTCCATGCCGATCATCCCGATTGAATCCATCGCCGACCTCAGGGTCGCGGATTATGCGCAGGTACGTGAAGCCGAACTGCGAACAAACCGCTACGACGCGCCCGGCGGGCTGTTTGTGGCGGAGGGCGAACTCGTCGTCCGACGACTGCTTGGTTCTCGTTACAAGACGCGGTCAATCCTGACGACACACGCCAGGTTGCGAACGCTTGCCGATCTTGTCGAGCGACTCCCGCAGGATACTCCCGTGTATGTGGTGGACCAAGCCACCATGAACGGCGTGGTTGGGTTCAATATCCACCGCGGCGTGCTTGCGATCGGCGAACGTGGCCCGGAGCCGAATGTCTCGGAGTTGCTCCGGTCGAGTCGGTGCGTGGTACTTCTAGAAGACCTGACAAATCACGATAATGTGGGCGGAATATTTCGGAATGTAGCGGGTTTGGGTGCTGGGTGTTTTGGGGAGACTGCTGTACTGTTATCGCCGCGGTGCGCGGATCCGCTGTATCGAAAATCGATTCGGGTGTCGATGGGCGCGGCACTGCAGGTACCGTTTGCGTGGTTATCAGACTTGAAGAATGGTGTTGAACAAATGCGAGCTGGTGGATACACCATCGCGGCGATGACGCCGAGCGAATCGGCGGTTGAAATCGGTGTTTTTTCGACGCAAATGGGTCCAAAATCATCGAAAATAGCGATTTTATTAGGATCGGAAGGGCCTGGGCTGACAACCGAGGCAATCGGAGTATCCGACGTACATGTCAGAATTGACATGCCCGGTCGTGTAGCGGACAAGGCTGGTTGTGACCAATCACTGATTGACGCCGCCGGAACCGGAACAAACGAGGGAGTCGATTCGTTAAACGTGTCGGTAGCGTGCGCGATCGCGCTGCACCGGCTGTATTCCGTGTCTTCGGGCAAAGATATCTGATTATTCTGCAAGAGATCGGAGAGGCCGTGCGGTTAGTCTGGAGTAGACTGTTTCGCGCGAGCGATGCGCGAATGGTGGCAACGGTCACGATTGGCGGGCAAGCCGAGGTGGGGGAGGAAACAGCCGTCGTGTGTTTCGAGGCCGAGGTTTGACAGGCCCGGATCCAAGTTGGTCGATACGATACGATGAATCGGATTTGGTACTCGTGCTGGGATAAAGGTTGTTTTTATCACGAATCTCAGCGATACTGAATCAACAAGCATGTTTCGGCGGTAAGCACTCTGTACTCATTCCTCAACTTCAGGAGAACTCGGATGAAACTGGGCACGTTCGCGGTGGCAAGCATGACTCTCGTTCTGGCGGCGGGTGCGGCGTTCGGTCAGGCGGACATCGCCCGCGAAGGTTCCGGTCAGCACCGGGCCGCGTGCGATAAACTCGAACTGACCGCCGTGCCCGGCACATTCTGGTCTTCACTGACGGATTGGACCAACGGCGAAGCGCTGACGGCCGAAAACACCGCCGGGAAGGTCGTCTTGATTGGTACGTGGTGGAGCACGTACAAGACCTCACACAGCGCGCTGAGTACCCTGGAAAACCTGTCCAAGAAATACGGGAAAGACGGCCTGATCGTCGTCGGCGTCCACCATGATCAGGGTTGGGATAATGCCAAGAAAGTGATGGAAGACTCCAAAGCGACGTTCTTGTACGCGCACGACGCGAGCAACAAGATGCGTGCGACGCTGGAGTGGGACTTGGACCCGGACTTCTTCGTGATCGATCGGGCCGGGAACTTCCGGTATGTGGACATTGTTTCGAGTTCGGTCGAGAAAGCCGTGGAATCGTCGGTGAAAGAGACGGCGGAGCAGGCCAAGGGAGTGCCTGCGAAACTCGCCGATGCGAAGGCCAAGGCGATGAAGGACGCGGACAAGACCACCGCCATTTCTTCGACGCTTAAGCCGGGCGCGATCCTTGATGTGCCCTTCCAGATGCCCGAGGCGGCGGAGTTCACGGCGGCCGGGTGGTGGGAAGCCAATACCAACGTGGATTATTCCAAGAATGTGCAAGGCAGTGCGCTACCCGTGCCCCTCAAGGTCGAGCAGTGGCTGACGAAGGAGCCGAGCACGAAGGGGCGTGTGATGGTGCTGGACTTCTGGGCAACGTGGTGCGGGCCGTGCAAGGCGGCGATGCCCATGCTCGACGAGATGTACAAGAGCAACAAGAAAGACCTCGCGATGATCGGCATCAGCGATGAGAGCGAGAAAACGGTGAGCGGCTTCCTTGCCGACCACAAGCACGCGTATTCGATGGGCGTCGATACCAAGCAGACGATGTACAAGTCGCTCGAAATCAAGGGCATCCCGCTGTGCGTTGTCGTGAGTTCGGACGGGATCGTCCGCTGGCAGGGCAACCCGCACGACCCGAACTTCGCCAAGGCGGTGCAGAAGGCGATCGACGTGGACCCGGGAGTGAAGGCCCGCCGCAAGGCCGAGGCGGAGTTCCTGAAGAGCGGCAAGGGCGGTTAATCGTTTCTATATAATATAACTTTCAGGCGCATCGTTGTTCAGTAATCTAAGTAAAACGCCCGCGATGAATCGCGGGTGTTTTTTTTCTCAGTAATGTGTTATATCAATTCGAGACAAGATCAGAGTCCGCCGCTCGGTGTCGTCGTCCAGGTACATTTTCCGGTCGGGTGTGTCGCCGTGCCCGCGCACGCCGTGTTGTTGTTGCAAAGTAGGGAAGTGCAGTGGGTATGGGCGGGGCCTTGTGTGCCAATGCACGAGTACCACGACGCCGACGATTCTACCTATAGGCGAAAGAGATCCGTGCCAACAAATGATCGCGCACGCCGTACCTAGGCAATGAAACACGCCGACTTGGCGATGATGGCGATGAGCGGTGATCAGGCGCGGGAGAGGTACGACCCGTCGGAGGTGCTGATCTTGATGTTTTCGCCGATCTCGATGAACGGGGGGACGCGGGTGACTAGGCCGGTCTCGCAGGTGGCGTCTTTGAGTTGGTTGGTCACGGTCGCGCCCTTGATGCCCGGCGGGGTGTCGGTGATTTGCAGGACCACGGAGGCGGGGAGTTCGACGTAGAGCGCACGCTCGCCGCTGAAGAGGACGACGGTCTGGGCGTTGGGGCGGAGGAACTTGAGGGCATCGCCGAGGACGCTGGCGGAGATGACGGCCTGGTCGTAGTTTTCGACATCCATGAAGGTCGCGCCGCTGCTATCGCTATAGAGATACTCCATGGTTCGACGGTCGAGGTCGATGACCTCGACTTCCTCGGAGGGGTTGAAGCGTTTTTCGACGGTCTGCCCGGTCTGGACGTTGCGGTACTTGAGTTGGATGAAGGCGCGGAGGTTGCCGGGGGTCCGGTGCTCGTAGCCGACGAGGACACAGAACTTGCCGTCGATCTTGATGCCCATGCCGATGCGGGTGTCGATTGCTTTCATGGTGGTCTATCGCGTGCGTGTGATGAGGGGGCCGAGGGATGGGGCTACTGATTAATGAGGGGCCAATGGTAGGCGGACGGGAGAGAGGGATCACTCCCGGCACGCTGAAGCACAATGGTGTACCATCAGCCCCTCACCGACGGCGGTGTGCTTGGTCGGTGGGAGGTTAGTAGCCGGGGTTGAGGGAGGGTTGGTCGATGGTGGGGGGCGGAGCAGGCGAACGACGATGCTAGTGACCCAGAGCCGACCCCGAGTGCTTCGCTGGTACCACGCCGGACCGCTGTTGTTCGGCGATTGGGGGACAAGCCGGTTGTACGTGCTGGGTTTGGCGTTTTACTTTACGGGGCACGCCTCGCCGATCTTCCTGGCGGTGATGTCGGCGATCATGATCGTCGTCGCGTGGGCGTACACGGTTGCGTGCCGGTGCTTCCCGGACGGCGGGGGTGTGTACTCCGCGGCCCGCCCGATCAACCGCACGTTCGCGGTAGTCGGGACGACGTTGCTGTTGTGCGACTACATCGTCACGGCGTCGTTGTCGGCGGTCGAGGGGTTCCACTATTTCCACGCACCGGATGGGTGGGTGCTCCCGCTCTGCTTGGTGACGATCGTGTTGATCGGCGGGGTGAACTGGCTGGGGGCGCGGAGCGCGGGTCGGCTGGCGATCATCATCGCGGTCGCCGCGCTCGCGGCGTCGGGGCTGATCGGGGTGCTCGCGCTGCCGCGGGCGGCGGAGGGGCTGCAGAACGTCTCGCTCGGCGATCCGAGCATCCAAGGATGGTGGACGCGGTGGGAATCGCTGGTGCGGATCGTGCTGGCGCTCTCGGGGATCGAGGCGGTGGCGAACATGACGGGGCTGATGACCAAGCCCGTCGAGCGCACGGCCAAGCGGACGATCTGGCCGGTGCTAATCGAAGTGATCGTGCTGAACATGATCTTCGTGCTCGCGCTGAGCGCGCACCCCGCGCTGCAGGGCGTGACCGTGCCGGACCATATCACGTACGAAGTACAGCAGGGGGTCACGAGCGCGGCGATCCCCGAGAACGTGCAGGCGTACCGCGACACGGCGATGCACCTGGTCGCGGAGGACGCCGGCACGGGTGTCTTCGGCGCGGACGGCGCGAGGATCTTCGCGCGGATCACGTCGATCATCTTCGGGCTGCTGCTGCTGTCGGCGGTGAACACGGCGATCATGGCGATGGTGTCGGTGCTGTACGGGATGGCGCACGACCGCGAGTTGCCGCATTCGCTGACGAAACTGAACTACTCGGGGGTGCCGTGGATCGGGCTGATCGTCGCGTGCATCGCGCCGATGGTGGTGCTGATGTTCATGTCCGACGCCAAGGCGTTGTCGGAGTTGTACGCGATCGGGGTGGTGGGGGCGATTGCGATTGAGATGATCTCGATCGGGATCAACAAGACGCTGCCGATCAAGCCGTACGAGCGATGGGGGATCCGGATCCTGGGCGGGTTCATGGTGCTGGCGGAACTGACGATCATCGTGGTGAAGCCCAACGCGACGCTCTTCGCGGGGGTGCTGATCGTGACGGTGCTGGGGCTGCGGTTCGTGGCCAAGCGCACCGCGCGGGTCCAGGCGGCGGACGACGCGCTGCCGGTGCCCAAGGCGGGGTGGCTCGCCGAGGTGCAGGGGGCCAGCGAGCGGATCGATGCGTCCAAGCCGCGGATCATGCTCGCGGCCCGCGGGCGGTACCAGGCGGAGTTCGCGGTGGACCTGGCGCGAAAGCGCGGGGCGACGCTCTTTACCATTTACGTCCGCACGCTGCGGCTGATGGACGTGACGCCGGGGGCGGTCCCGCGCGTCGAGGACGATCCGTCCGCGCTGGAATCACTGGGGACGGCGGCGGTGATCGCCAAGCGGGCGGGGGTGGCGTTCGTGCCGATTTATGTCAGCAGCCCGGAGATCGCCGAGGAGATATTGGATTACACCGTGACGTACGGGTGCGACACGCTGATCATGGGCAAGACCAAGCGGAGCATCTTCGCGCGCAAACTCGAAGGCGATGTGGTCACGCGGGTGGCGTCGATGCTGCCGAGCGAGGTCGCGCTGATTACGAGGGAGGCGACGCCGTATGAACCGACCTTGGGTCCGCCCATCCTGAAGCCGGGCAAGGCTGCGAGTGAAGACGACGACGCGGCCCCGCCGACGTAAGAGTTCTTCCATGCCGCTCGAAGGATTCACGCCGCCCCGCTGGACCCCGGCGCGTGGGTCGATGACGCGGATGTTCCCGCTAACGAAGACGCGCCGCCGAGGTCCGTCCCGAACTGCACCACGATCGCGTCGCTGCACCCCCCGGCGTGATTGACCGCGGCGGCGCGGGAGGAGGGGCGCTGCCCACGGATGATGTACTGCAC
>JBGSIF010000237.1:0-20204 GCA_041742635.1 Phycisphaerales bacterium | reverse complement strand
CCGAGCCGCCGGCACACGGCGAACGCCAGCACCGTCACCCCCGCGTGCAGCAGCACATTACTGAGCCGCCACCCATAGGCGTCCTCCACGCCGTACACCCCGGCGTGCGCGATCATCCACGCGACGAACGTCGGCCGCCAGTACGGGCTGGCCACCTTCCCATCACTCGACGAGAACGCCGCGGCGTCCGACGCGAGCGCGCGGACGAACAGGTCCGGGTTCTGGATCCACGTATTGCTCTGGATCTGGAGATGATCGTCGTACACGAACCCGCCGTCGAGGATGCCGATAAAGACCAGCAGCGCGAGCAGCACAGGCAACAGCACCCAAGCTGCCTCAACCCGCCAGTTCACCCGGCCCGATTCCGCTGTCACGACCTGATGTTGCCATGTCTTCATCGGAGGGTTTCCGTACGAACTGCCGCGCGTTGCACAGTCAGCATTTATCTTATCAAGCTGTTGACCACCTACGACGAAGCCCGGCACGAGGCCGAGCGACTCGGCGATTTCAAGGAACCTGCGCACCGCATCCTCGCCGAACTCTGGTTGCTTCTTGATGACCGCGCCGCGGCCATCAAGCACGCCCGCGCGGGGTACAAATGGGCGTGGGCCGACGGCGCGCCGTTCGTCCGCCGCTACGAACTCACCAAGGCTGCGGAACTGCTGGCGCGCCTCGGCGAGCCGGTCCCGGAACTGCCCCCCTACGACCCCGCGAAGGATCCGCCCTTTGACTGGGAAGCGGACGTCGAGGCCGCCATCGAGCGCCTGAAAAAGGAGAAGGCCGAGAAAGAAGCCAAGAAGCAGGCGGACGAAGCGAAGAAGCAGGCTGAGTAGGCGGCGATCCGGCCCGTGCCCAGGCGTTCAAGAACGACGCCCCCTTTTTGTCCATGAGGAAGCGCCGCGGCACCCGGGCAAGAAGCTCCGCGTCATGCTGATGGACGAAGCCCGGCGCGGGCAGCAGGGCACGCTCACTCGGGTGTGGTGCGGCAGACCAAGTAGAAATGGGCGTACATCTACGGAGCCGTCGAGCCCTCGACCGGCACCAGCGTGGGCATGATCGCCTCCTGCGTGGAGACGGAGATGATGGGCCTGTTCTTGTGGTGGCTGAGCAAAGAGATCCGCAAGGATGAGCACGTGCTGCTGCTCCTGGACGGCGCTGGATGGCACGTGAGCAAGAAGCAACGCGTGCCGGCGAACATCACCCTCGGGTTCCTACCACCGTATAAGCCGGGGCTCAATCCGGTGGAACTGGTGTGGCGGTACCTGAGCGAGCTTTCCCTGTCCAACCGCACGTTCGCGGATCAGGCCGAACTGACCGCGCGTGCGTAGACGCCTGGAACACCCTCGCCCCCGAACTGCTCCGCTCCCTTTGCCGCGTCCGCTGGCTGCACGAGAATTAGATGCGCTTGGTATAAGACCAGTCCTTCGACGACGCCGAGAAACAGGTGTGCAAAGATGAAGCCCGCGAACCGCTGCTGGCCTCGCTGTATTCGGATGATTTCCGCGGTGCGAGGGTTTGCCAACGCGTGCTCAGCCGCGAATAGGAACCAGAAGAGCGTCAGGAAGATGATGCAGGGGAGGGCTGCTCGCATCGCGGGGCCAATCGTTTGATGCGTTCACCGGACGCGGGTGAACAAGCACGCCATCAGCCGGACGGGTGGCACAGTGCCGATGTTAGGATAGACAACAGACCCAGCTGCACACAAGGCTGTGTGTACTATATAATAACCGAGGGCGATGTTCGAGTCGATGCATTGCTCAACCAACAACTATTTATATTCAGGTACGGTGGTTTCGTACTTCACGCCGTCGGGCATGTTGACGGGAACGGCGACGCTGGTGCCGAAGGAGCCTTCGGTTCTGGTAAGTGAATCGACGGCAACAAAGGCGGTGTAACGGGAGAGGAGGCCGTAACGCAGCGCGAGGGAGCGGATCAAGTCTGTAGCGTTGACAGCGGTATCAGCAGTGGCGGCTTCGGCGATGTCGGCGATTTTGCGGCGTGCCCAGACCATGGCGAGAGCGGCGGAGGAGTCGGGGAGCGGGAGCAAAGCGAAGGAAGACTCAGCCGCGGAAGTGGGGACGGCATGATTGGAGGCGTGCGCTGATGAGAACTGAACGGGCACGGTGATCGTGCGGCGCTCGCCGTTGATGGTGCCGGTGATACGGACAGCCGCGCCGTCGGGAGAAGAACTATTCATAAGTTTGCCGGCGATAACAACGGGCCTGCCCGCGAAGAGGTCGGGGAGGCGGCGTGGGAAGACCTCGGAGGCATCAACGGGCAGTGAACCCCAATCGATCGAGAGGTCGGTCATGGCGGGGCGACTAATGCGCTCCATGAACGCGTCGATGATGTCGGTTGAAGAGTCGCCTTGGGCGACGTATGCGACGCCGCCGCGGCCGACGCGGGCCATGGAATCCATGAGGTAGCGATTGACGGAAGAACCGACACCGAAACTGAATATACGAGTGGGACCGAGGCGGTGCTGGATCTGGCCGAGGATCTCGGCTTCGTTGCCAATGTAACCATCGGTGAGGAAAGAAACGAAGCGGAGACGGGCTGGGTCGTGGGGGAAGTCCAGCGCGGCTTTGATGCCTTCGATCATCATGGTGCCGCCTTCGCTGGAGAGGGTGCGGAGGTAGGCGAGGCCGCGGCGGATGTTGTCGGGGGTAGCAGGGAGCGGCGCGGGGCCGAGGGAATCGGCGTTGTTCGAGAACCGAATGAGTTGGAACGTGTCGGTCGGCTGGAGTTGACGGAGGGCGCGTTCGATGGCACGTTTCGCCTGGGCGAGTGGCTCGCCGTTCATGCTGCCGGAGCAATCGAGAACGAAGACGAGTTCGAGCGGGTGGCGGCGCAGGTTCTTCGATTCATCAGGGGGAACCAGCATGAGTGAGAAATGAGAGCCGCGTTCGCCGGTCGCGGCGAGGAGAGCCGAGCGGACGCCATCGCCCGCGAGGGAGTAACGCAAGACGAAGTCTTTGTTCGGAACGGCATCGAGAGGGCGGAGTCGGACATCGACACGGGAGCCGTCGCGGCGGGATTCGATGACGTGACTTTTACATGTTATATTGTCGATGAGTGCGCCGCCGGCGTCGATCGAGAGAACGAGGGAGATGTCGTGCCCGCTGCGCTCGCCGGGGCGGAGATACTGGACTTCGGATATCTGGCCAGATGAGCCGTGGGCACCGCGTGAGACGGCACCGATGCCATCGCGTGAGCCGGTGATACTGCCAGCACGGAGATCGCGGTCGCTATCGGCATCTGCCGGCAGCGTGGCGGGAGGATTGAAGCGTGGGCCGACGACCATCGGAAAAACGAACTCATAAGCGCCATCGACATAAGCGAGCGTTGAATAATATGTGATAGCGATGTCGATCGACTTGCCCGGCTCGATGTTGGCGACTTTCTGGGTGAAGATATTGGGGCGTTCCTCGGTGAGGAGAGACGCGACGTAGCCTTGGCTGCGTGCCTCGTTGTAGATTTGCTCGGCCTGCTCTCGCTCGCGGATGATACCACGGATCGTGCGGTCGCCGACTTTCATAACAAAGTCATTCACGGCGGCATTTTCAGGGAGCGGGAAGACATACACGGCTTCGATCTTGCCGTTGAAGGGGTTGTGGAACTGCTGGGTGACGGTGACGCTGGAGAGGTAGCCGTTGATGGAGCCGTGGACATCGGTGTGGCGCAGCGGGACGGGGATTTGCTTGTCGGTGTTATCGGCGGCATCGCGGGTGGTGGTCATCAGGGAGCCGCCGCCGGGGATGTCGTCGCTGGCGGCGCGGGCACGGGAGCGGGCGGCTTCGCCCGGGCGCTGGATGATCCAGAGTTCTTCGTCGCGAGATGGAAGGCAGGAGGGGTCGGCGAGCGCCGTGCGATTCTGCACGTAGTCAGGTAATGCGTGCAAGCGTCGCCACTCGACGGATTTTTCTTGTGGTGTATCGTTTGGATTAATGATTCCACTGCGGGCCGGGCGCGATGAGGACTCAGACATCGTTGAGCGAGCGGAAGGAGCGGAGCCTCTGCTTGAGCCGCAGGCTGGGAGCAACATTGCAATCGTGGCGGTGAATAGCCCGACGATGAGTCCCGAGACTAATACAATATTCCAACGTTTCATCGATGTTCTCCTGGCAAGGCTTCAAAGTCGGCGGTGATACGGGTTCCATCGGCACGGCCGGCCGCGATCACGCGGACGCGGTATGTTGGATTGGTTATGTTCTTACGTTCTTGGTTCAGGTCATTGGCTGGGTTGGCGGCATTGCCAGCGGTGCTTTCGATCTGGACATGCAGACGAGCGATGCGAACGCGACCGATCGGAAGGTTGGCAGCATCGCAGGACGTGTACGCGGCGAGGATGATTCGGCTGTGGGTGAGCGCGTCGGGGTCGTAGACCGGGGGCTGGGCGAAGGCACCTTTGGTGGCGGCGTGGTCGCCACCCTCTACGCCGACGAGGGAGACGGAGCCGGATGGGAACTCGGCGATGACTTCGATCTGATAGGCGGCGAGGGGTTCGTCCTCGCTATCAGCGTAGAGATCGATGGTTTGGAAGCGGATCGATGTGGGCGTGAATACGGCGGGCACCGGCTGGGGTACAGACGTGCTCGTCGCGAGTACAAAAGTCGAAATGAAGAGCGAAGCACTGATTATTAGTTTGTAGATCAACCCGTGCCTCCCGGTTTCTTGGTATCAACGACATGCTGCGCGATCGCCGTGGCGTCGGCTTGGTCGATGTTGCCGTCGGCGTTGATATCCCAAGAAGCCCCACCTTGTTCCCGAGGGCCGTCGGTGCGAAGCACGAACGCGAGCCGTTGCGCGTCGAGGATATCGACGGCGCCGTCGTTATTGATGTCGTGAGGGAGTGGGCTTTGGGGCACGAGAGCGAGTCCGTCCGGCGAGAGGGGGCGGCTGGCCAGCCCGCCGCCGGGGCCACTTGCGCCGCGGGAGGAGCCGAAGCGTGGAAGGATGAGCATGGAGGAAAGGGCCAGCACCGCGGCGGAAGCAGAGATGGCGATCCAACGAATCGCGGCGAGGCGGCGACAGCGAACGTCGGTGTCAACCTCGCGTGCCGCGGGGACGTGTACACGAACGGGGCCGAGTTGGGTCAAGCGATGGCGGGCGATCAAGCGGATTCGATCATCGATATCGGTGGGGACTGTCGGCGAGCCATCGGGGCGATGAAGCCGAACCAGGTCATGGTGCAGCCGCGGGGGAATGGCGTCATCGGGCGAGGGTTGTGCATCAGGGTCGTGCGACATTGGTTGGCTCCAAGAAGGGAGTGCGCAAGGGGTGGAAAGGTTCATTGATTTTCTGAATAATTTGCGAGAATGCAGAACGGGTCGAAGGTCGCCGCCACACCACCCACAGACCCGATTGCGAAAAACCGATCATTGTGCGGCGCATAGAGTGACCCATGGCCAAAGACCCTCACCAGCGAGCCTCCGCCAAACTCGAGATCGTGGAGCCGATCGGTGCTCGCGTGCTGATCCGGAAAGATGAAGACCGCAAGCAGACCAAGGCGGGGATCCACCTGCCGGACAAAATCGAGATCCCGACACTCACGGGGCGTGTCGTGGCGATCTCGGCACAGGTCGAGCGAGACGAAAACTATCCGGTGAAGAAGTACGACCGGATCCTGTTCAACCCGAAACACGCGATCCCGGTCGAGTTCGATGGTGACAATCGGCTGTTTGTGATTCCGATTGAGGATGTGGTAGCGGTGTTTCGGCGCGATGGGGACGAGGCGGCTTCGTAAACGAAACGTCGTGGACACCGAGCGGATGGGAGGAAGGGCGTCGCCGGATGGAACCTGTAGAATCGCATAAGGCGGCTTGGCCACCAGCCTCCAGACACGGATCGGCTCTGAAAACCGGGCCACCGAGAACGCCAACCGAACCCGTCGGCGTCGGTATACCTTTTCACGCTTGCAAAAAGTACGATGAATGGTGATGACGGTTGGTCTCGATGGTTCGCGCCTCATGCCTAGTTTCTGTGATTCTTCATGGAGTACAACATGCCCGATCCCCTCGCATCACACACGGCGGCAACTATGACAGCCGGCACTTTGACTGCCGAGCAGACTGCCGCGCATGTGCGGCAGGCGCACGATAAACTGAGCGAGCAGATCCACAAGGTGATCGTGGGGCAGAACGAAGTGGTGGATCAGATTTTGATCGCGATGTTCTGCCGTGGGCACGCGCTGGTGGAAGGGGTGCCTGGGCTTGCCAAGACACTGCTGATCTCGACGATCGCTCGGACATTGTCGCTGGGGTTCAGCCGGGTGCAGTTTACGCCTGACTTGATGCCGAGCGATATTACCGGGACGGAAGTGATCGAAGAGGACAAGAGCACGGGGACGCGGGAACTGCGGTTCGTGAAGGGGCCGGTATTTGCGAATGTAATTCTGGCGGATGAGATTAATCGGACGCCGCCGAAGACGCAGGCCGCGCTGCTAGAGGCGATGCAGGAGCATCAGGTGACGGTGGGAGGTCGGCAGCACAAGTTGCCGCAGCCGTTCTTTGTGCTGGCGACACAGAACCCGATCGAACAGGAAGGAACGTACCCGTTGCCCGAGGCGCAACTCGACCGGTTCATGTTTCAGATCCGCATCAGTTATCCGACAGCGGTGGAGGAACTGGAGATCGTACGCCGGACGACGTCGGGGACGCGCGGGACGCCGGAGGCTGTGATGACGGCAGCGGATATTTCTCGCGTGCAGGAAATGGTGCGAGCAACACCGGTCGCGGATTATGTGATCCGCTACGCGCTGCGGCTGGTGCGGGCGACGCGCATCAGCGAGCCTGTCGAGGGGATGGCGGAGCGCCCGAAGATCGTCAAGGATTACGTTGGCTGGGGCGCGGGCCCGAGGGCGAGCGAGTACTTGATACTCGCGGCGAAGGCCAAGGCGGTGTTGTCGGGGGCTTCGCACGTCACGCCGGAGCATGTGCAGGCGGTGGCGAAGCCGGTGCTTCGGCATCGGATTCTGACGAACTTCAACGCCGAGGCGGATCAGGTAACGACGGACCAGATCGTCGAGGGATTGCTGAAAGCGATGCCTGTAGAAGGGGCGAGCGCTGAAGAAAAGAAGTTGATGGACGCGGTGATGCGGTAAGAACGACGTGGATACCGACCGCTGTTCGCAGCGCTCGATTCGTGTACGTTGATCGACCAAAAAGTCGACCGCGGCTTATGCCGCACGGCGGCGACGGGCGGGTTTGGCGGCGTGTGAACCCTGCGGCTCGATGACGGCCGCGGGGCATGTGGCTTGGGTTGCACGCCGATCGAGTTCGGCGTCGATGACGCGAGCGACCTTGCGGCCCAGTAGAACGCGGAAGACGAGGAGTTGCTCGCCGGGGAGGGAACGGACGGCATCGACATCGAGTTGGACGAAGGCAGTCATGGCCGATCTCCTAAAAAGCATGATGAAGATGTATCGGACGCAGGAAGCGGGAGCCTTGGCGAAAATGGGATAAACAGTTGCGAGCGAACAACCTGGCCATCGAGCGCAGGAAATGCGCATCGATTGCCGAGCGGGCTGCGTGGAAGAGAGGTAGAGTGGCGCGAGGATGGCGGACTCTACCCCGCGCGGGAGGCAAAGCGGTCGGAAGGGCCGCCATGACGTGCGCGCTTGCCGGCGACTTCGACGGCGACGCCGCCGACGACCCGGAGACAGTTTCCGCCTAGGACATTGGTCAAGGTATCGGCGAGTTGGGGCGATAGCTGAACCCTGATTGAGCGGTCGGCAGCCATCATGACATAGGAGTCGCCGGTATCGACGACGATCTCGAGTGGGAACGAGGGTGCGACATCGACACCGACGGCACTGGCACCGACGAGCGTGCCGAGCGCGGAGAGAGAAGCGTCGTCGCGTGCGGCGAACGAACCACCCGCGGCGATCACTTTGGCGACTGTTTCGATCGCGGATGGGCCAGACCCGTTGAGTCGGCTCTCGTGAAAAATGAGGCGGAGCGCGCCCGGTTGAAGAGGCGTGCCGTCGATCGGGACGACGCGTTCGACGAGCACCTGTGGGTCGCCTCGGGAAAGGTCGATCCGGCCGAGGATGAACAGGACGGCGTCCTGCGCGAGCAACTCGGAGAAGGCGGCGTACGGGTCTGTGAACAGAACGGCTTCGACGGTGCCGTGGGTGTCCTCGATGGTGACGATCGCCATTTTCTGGCCGGCGGATTTGCCCGATCGAACGACGAGCGTGCGGACGGCTTGCACGAGGCCGGCGATGACGACGCGCTGGTCCTGGCGAGCGGCTTTGACGCGCTGCGTATCGGCGGTGGCGAAGACGCTTGTCCAAGGACTCCAGCGGTCGAGCGGGTGGCTGGAGACGTAAAAACCGATTGTTTCCTTCTCGGCCGCGAGGATCTGAGCCTCGGTCCATGGGGCGACTTTGACGAGTGTTGAACCAGCGGACTTGGGAAGCGTGTCGGCGGCGGGTGCGGCGGCGGGTGCGGGTTGACCGAAGCCGAAAAGACTGCCCTGGCCGGAGGCCTTGTCGGCAGCGGCTTTTTGAGCGGCGGACATAGCCTGCTCGATCGTGGCGATCATGCCTGCTCGCTGGTCTCGCCCGTGCAACGAATCCATGGCGCCGGACTTAATAAGTGACTCGGTTGTTGCTTTATTCAGAACCGATCCGCCCGAGCCGGAGACGGATTGCGACAGGACTCGCTCGCAGAACTCGAAGATCGACGAGAACGCTTTGGCGCCGCGGGCGAGGGTTGCGGGGGAAGCACCGGCGGGGACTGCCGGCTTGGCGTCACGCTCTCGAAGAATGGCTTCGATGGCTTTGTCACCGACGCCTTTGATGCCTTTTAGGCCGAAGCGAACGTGCCCGTGGAGCGCGTCGTGAGGCTCGGTGGGGTCGTAGACGACGGTGAAATCGGCGGTCGAGAGATTGACATCGGGGGGACGGACTTCGACACCAACTTTGCCGGAGGTAAAGCGAGTTTTGCGGCAATCTTCGAGGTAGGGAACCCAGTCGCTGACCTTTTGGGCACCGGACTCGAAAGTGAGGAAGGCGGCCATGTATTGATTGGGGAAGTAGGTTTTGAGATACGCCGTCTGGTACGCGACGATGGCATAGCCGGTGGAGTGAGATTTATTGAAGCCGTAGCCCGCGAACTTGAGGATCAGTTCAAAGAGGTCTTCGGCGGCCTGCTTGGTGAGGCCTTGCTTATGAGCACCATCGACAAACTTGGGGCGTTCTTTTTCAATCTTGTCGAGTTTTTTCTTGCTAATGTTCTTAATAAGAGAATACGCATCACGGAGTTTGATGCCGCCGAGGCCGTGCACAATCTGCATGACCTGTTCCTGATAGACCATGACGCCGTAGGTTTCGGCGGTGTATTGATCGACGATCGGGTGGACCTGCGGGACGGAATCCTCGCCGTGCTTGCGGCGGTTGTAGTCGGGGATGAGGTCCATCGGTCCAGGGCGGAAGAGGGCGTTGGCGGCGATGAGGTCTTCGAGGCGGTCGGGCTTCATGTCGAGGAGGAGGCGTCGCATGCCGCCGGACTCGAACTGGAAGACACCGGTGGTATCGCCACGGCGGAACAACTCGAACACCGACTGGTCGTCATACGACAGTCGTTCAAGATCCAGCGGATGCCGTCTACTCCCCCGCACTTCGACGGCCAGTGTACTCGACTGGATTGTGTTCTGGTATTCCTCTCCACGACCCGTCGCGTGCCAGATCGCTTCCTCACTCATGCCTTCGCGGATGAGCCTCATACACCGTTCGATGATGGAGAGGGTGCGGAGGCCCAGGAAGTCCATTTTGAGGAGGCCCATTTTTTCACAGGTAGGACCGTCCCACTGTGTGACGACTTCGTTCTCGGCGGCCCCTGATTGCTTGTAGAGGGGGCAGATTTCGGAGAGGGGGCGGGTAGCGACGATGACACCCGCGGCGTGGACGCTGGCGTGCCGGGCCTGGCCTTCGAGGGTGCGAGCGTTGTCGATGACACGGCGCACATCGTCACGCGATGTGTAGAGTTTTTTGAGTTCCGGTTCGGCTTCGATCGCTTCGTCGAGTGTGATATTCAGCGTTTCGGGGATTTTCTTAGCAAGCATGTCCGCTTCGCTGAGCGGCATTTCAAGCACGCGAGCGACGTCACGAACGGCGGCGCGGGCCTTGAGCGTTCCGAATGTAATAATCTGCGCGACATGACCGTATTTTTGACGGACATAGTTAATAACATCGCCGCGGCCGTCCTGGCAGAGGTCGATATCGATATCGGGGTATTCGGAGCGGTCGGGGTCGGTGAATCGCTCGAAGAGGAGGCCGTACTTGACGGGGCAGGCATTGGAGAGGCCCAGCACGTAGCCGACCATGGTGCCGACGCCGGAGCCGCGGGCGAGGGCGGGGATCCCGCGTTGGCGGCCCCAGTTGACGAAGTCCCAGACGATGAGGAAGTAGGCGGAGATGTTCTTGTCGGCAAGGATCTTGAGTTCGCGTTCGAGCCTCTGCGTCTTTTCAATGAGTTCGTCGGCGGGTAAGCAAGAATCGGCATTCGCCATCGTCCGGTCGGCACTCGGCGTGCCGTATCGCCATATGAATCCCGCCTCGGCGAGCATCCGCAGCGCTCGATCGCACTGCATCTTCGCGTCGTTGAGTTCTTCGGGCGTCGGCTGCGTCGTGAACGGCTGGAGTTCGAACTTCAAGCAGTAGGCTTTGTACCACGCCGAAAGGTCGCCGCCGTACGACGGGTCGTCGTGCTTCGGGAGCGAAGCGGCGTCGGGAACGGCGATACGGACCATGGGAGAGTTGTTGACGCCGAGTGGGAGTTCGACGTTGCAACGATTGGCGATACGGATCGTGTTGTCGCAGGCTTCGTCGCCGATGGATCCGTACTCGGCGTGGAAGAGCGCACGCATTTCCTGCGGACCCTTAACGTAAAGTTCCCGCGGATAGCGAAGACGCGACTCGTCGTTCTTGACCTTGCCCATCGAGATGCAGATAAGGGTGTCGTGGGCGTCGTGGTCCTCTTCATTCAGGAAGTGCGAATCATTATCGCACACAAGCGGGAGGCTCAGTTCCTTTGCCAGGCGGATGATGTGCTTGTTGATCGAGTTCTGCTCGGGGATGTGGTGCTGCATCTCCAAGAAGAATCGCGAGGCGGCGGGGTCCGGCGACCCGGCAAAGACGCGGGCGTGCCACGCGGCGCTCTCGACGGCGCGGTCCCAATGCTTGGAATCCCCGGACTGTTCGTAGGTGAGCAGGTGTTCGCCGATCTCGGAGCCTAAGTGGCCGTTGATGGCGATGATGCCTTCGGAGCGTTGTTCGAGCAACGCGCGGTCGATACGGGGCTTGAAGTAGAACCCAGTGAGGTAGGCCTCGGAGCAGAGGTGCAGGAGGTTGTCCCAACCGGTGCGGTTTTCAGCGAGGAGGACGAGGTGGTATCCGCCGTCGGAGACGCCGGTGTAAGTGCGATCGGTACGATCGCCGGGGGCGACATATGCCTCGACGCCGAGGATGGGCTTGATGCCTTTTTCTTTGCAGGTGTTGTAGAGCGCCACGGCACCAAACATGTTGCCGTGGTCCGTGACGGCGACGGCGTCCATCCCGAGTTGCTTGACGCGCTGGACGAGTTTATCGACGCGGTTGCCGCCGTCGAGAAGGGAGTATTCGGAGTGGAGGTGCAGATGGACGAAGCCGGAGCCGAGGGCCAGCCCAGGGGGCGTCACGGCGGGTGGTGATGAAACGGCGGAGTGTGGGATCGAGTCGGGCATAGCGTGGCCAAATACTACAGAGGTCCGCATTGATGCAGGCTACTCAAAGCGATACAAGCGAGTGTACGCGAACACGGCGTGGCACGGGTCGAATCGACAGCGTACCACGAACCCAAACAGATATGGGGAAGCAACGAGAAGCGAACGTCCGTATACCCCAAAACCCAGGTGAATGGCCCGTAGCGGCGGTGCAGACCGAGCGTCTTGGCCAACTTCCGCCATGCGAAGTCGTGCGCGGGGTCGATTCGTTCGTATTCACGGCGGGGTGTGGTATGGTTGGTTCGCGCCGATCGCACCTGTTTCGTCGAGTGCAGAGTGCCTGTAGAGTTTCGAGATCGCCATCCCAACCGGCCCCTTGTGGGGTCGTTTCTCCCACGCCGTGCAGCCTTCCGGCTGCACGGCGTGTTCTATTTCGAATGGCTATTTGTTTAGCGGTCGCAAGACGTAGACGCAAACGGCGTGGGGGTTGAGCGTACGGATCGTGTGCGTAAAGCCGCCGGTGACAGCGTCGGGGGTGAAGGATACATCGTCGCCGCGGTTCAGTGCGTCGCTGGCATGAAGCGGCACGCCAAAGTCGAGAGAGGCTGCGTCGGCCGTCAGGCGGACCGTATCGATCTTAGCGTCAGAGAGATTGATGACGACGAATACGGCGGCCGGATCGCCGGGCGTGGCGGCCGGAACGGTGCGGAGGAATGCGTACACCGCGGGCGAAGAGGAGGGCACGGGGATGAACCCGCCGTGGGCGAGTGCCGGGTTCGCGGCGCGGAGACGAATAAGGGAACGGTAGAAAGAAAGGAGTGAGTCGGGGTCGGTGGTTTGGGCCAAGACGTTCGTCTGTGCCGGGGCCGAGGTCGGTGGTCGCCACGGATTCGCGGCAGAAAAGCCGACGGAAGTCGAGGTCCAGGGCATCGGTGTGCGGAGATCGGGATCCGGCTTCGAGCCGGGCTGCCCGAGTTCTTCGGCGTAGTAGATGAAAGGTACACCGGGGCCAAGGAGGAGCATCGCAGCGGCGGTGCGGAGTTTGCCCGGGTGGTTCGCCAGCGTCGTCGCAACGCGTTGCTGATCGTGATTCGTGAGGAAGCGGCCGTATTGATTGGGTGGGTATGCACGCTGCACAGCGGCTTGTGCGTTGATGACGTGCGAAGCGTCGGCGGTGCGCGCGGATTCGATGATGGCCTGCGCTAGGTCGAATTCGAAGGTCAGGTCCATCTGGTCGCCGACGTATGAAGCGGCGACGTCGGTCGAGGCCCAGACTTCACCGATGGCGAGAGCGTCGGGGTTCGCAGCTTTGAGTTCATCGTAAAACGATTCCAGCCAGCGGTGGGTCTCTGGAGTGTTATCTTGCTGCTGATCGGCTTCGATGAGGTGGCGGATGGCGTCGAGTCGGAAACCGTCGATCGCCGGGCCGGTGGGGGACCGATCGAGCCAGAATCGCACAACACGGAGCATCTCGTCGGTGACGGCGGGGTGGGTGAAGTTCAAGTCGGGCATGTCGGCGCCGAAAATCGCGTAGTAATACTGTGAGTTTGCAGCGAGTCGCTCCGGGGGAATCTGTCCGAGTACCCGGCGAGACGGGCGATGCCAAACCCGCTGGTTCCATGGTCCGCGGTACCCCGGATCGGCGTCACGCCAGAGGTACCATTGCTGCTTGGGCGAAGCCGGATCAAGCGATTCGGCGAACCACGGATGCCGGCTGGATGTGTGATTGAGTACGAGGTCGAGAATGACCTTGATGCCACGCTGATGGCACTGCCGCGTGAGTTCACGCAGGTCGTCGAGGGAGCCGTAGTCGGGGTGGACGGCGGCGTAATCGGTAATGTCGTAGCCGTGGTAACTGGGAGATGGCTGAATGGGCATGAGCCAGAGCGCGGTGATACCGAGGTCGGTCGTGGTGGCGGGGTCGGCGTCGTTGAGGTAGTCGAGTCGGCTGATGAGGCCGCGGAGGTCGCCGACGCCGTCGTTCGCGAGTGGGCTTGCGGGGTCCGAGGAATCTTGAAACGAACGGACGAAGACTTGATAAAAGACGGCGTCGTTCCACCAACCGGTGCGCGTCGGGCCGGTGACGCGGCCCGCGGTATCGCGCGGGCGCTCGCGGGTGTACTGCGATTGAGCCGCGGGTGTAGTTGTCTCCTGTGCCCACGCAGCCTGCTGGAGCACGATCGTGAATCCGGTAACGATGCACCAAAGACCGACGTTGTGCCGGCGGGTGCGGAGCCAATAGTTCAATCGCATCGTACAGGGTAGACCGAAGAAAATGCATGCCGGGAGCGACACGGAAGGTACATCCGGCGAGCGACCGTCGTACCGTACCGCATGGCTCAAACGAACTCGGTCGCAATCCTCGGCCCCACGGGCTACACCGGTGTGGAACTCATCGAGATCCTCACTCGGCACCCATGGATGCGCGTGGCGTACCTCGCGTCGGCACGCACTCCCGCGCCCCGCATCGACGACGAGTTTCCACGCCTCAAGGCGCGGCTCGGGGGCGCATCGCCCGAGTGCGGGCCGATCGACCACGACGCGATCGCGGCGGCCGCCCAACTCGCGTTTCTGTGCTTGCCGCACGAGGCGGCGATGGAACACACCCCCCCGCTGCTGGCACGCGGGGTGAAGGTCGTGGACCTGTCGGCGGCGTACAGGATCAAGGACGCCGCGGTGTACGAGAAGTACTACGGGCACGCGCACACCGATCCCGCCGGGCGTGAACAGGCGGTGTACGGACTGACGGAGTGGAACCGCGAAGCGGTACGGCGAGCGAAACTGGTAGCGAATCCCGGGTGCTACCCGACGGCGGCGGCGATCGCGCTGGTGCCGTTACTCCGGGCTGGGCTGATTGACGCGGATTCGATCATTATCAACGCCGCGAGCGGGGTGAGCGGCGCGGGACGCACCCCGAAGCCGAACCTGCATTTCCCGGAAGCCAACGAGAACTTCTCGTCGTACAACGTGGGCGTGCATCGGCACCAGCCGGAGATCGCGCAGTCGCTGCATGAATATTCTGGCATGGTGGGTGCGACGCCGAACATTTTGTTTGCGCCGCACCTGCTGCCGATTGAGCGTGGGATCCTCGAAACGATCTATGCCGTGCCACGATCGAGCGGGATGGATACCGCCGCGGTGATGGCGTGCTTGCGTGCGTCGTATGCGAAAGAGGCGTTCGTCGTCGTGCGCGATGAACCACCCTCGCTGCGCGATGTGCAACGCACCAACATGGTGCATGTGAACGGACGGGTCGTGTGCGGGCGAGTCGTGCTCGTGGCGGCGGAGGACAACCTCGTCAAGGGCGCGTCGGGCCAAGCGGTGCAGAACGCCAACCTCATGCTCGGGCTGGATGAATCCGCCGGGCTGCTGTGAGGCGCGGGCTCGCTCACCTCGACTATAAAAAGTACGGCTGGCTGATGTTTGTAATGTCCTGAAAGTTCCACGCATCAACACCGTCGGACCGCCAGAGCAGCCGCACGAGCCGCCCGTCGCTGTTGCGCCCGAGCAACGATTGCGAGTGTGCAAACGGCTCGTCCGGCCCCAAGTTGATGTAGACAGAACTGGAAGTGATCACCCACGGCTGGATGGGAATGAACTGCTGTGCGATGCCGGCACCGAGCGGATCGATCTGCCAACGAAACTCGGGGGTCCACCAATACGCGATCGGGCGATCGTTCACGCCTCGTCCGACGATATTGAACGTGTTCAACAGTGGACTGAAGTTGCTGGTGATAGACCCGGGGGTGAGCGCGGGACCGCCGAACTGCACCGAGAGGTATTCGACACGCCACGCCGAGAACCCTGGTGCCCACCAGGTGGAGGTTACGTTTCCAGAGGCATCGGTGCCGTTGATATGGAAAGTGTCCCAAGGGGTGCGCACGACGGAGAGGTTGACCACGAGTGGGGCGGCTTGCCCGCCGGGCACCGTGCCCGTGATGTTGGTGACTTGCCACTGGGTCAGGATGGGGCTCCACCACATCGCCCAGATTTCGCCGTCGGCATCAAGCCCGGCAAAATGAATCGCTCCCCATCCTGAACTCCAGCCAACGAGGTCGGAAACAAACTCGGGCGGGACGCCCACGCCCGCGTCCGACACATCGCTAAACAGCCAGTTCATAACGGTGTTGTCAACGAAGCCGTTGAGTTGTTGATAAACGATGAAGTTGCCGTCGGCGTCGAAACCGCCGAGCGTCTGGTTTTTCCAGAGATCGGAGGCGAGCGAATCGGTGTTGTAGGATGTGTAAGCGAGTTGTCCGACGATGGGGCGGGCGAACTGCGCGGTTTGTGTTAGATTGCGGTAGGTAAAACCGATGGCGGAGAACTGCCAGACCTGGACCTCGCCGGAAGCGGAAAGGCCGGCCCAGAAATGCCCGCCCTGCTCCGACGCCCATGAGACAAGATCGCCGACGACTGCCTCGCCGCCGACTTCGTCGATCAGGTCAACGACATAGATCGATGGAACGGTGAGGTCGGCGTTGAATCGAACATCGATGTGGGCGAACGGCCGCCCATCGGGATCGACGTGTGCCTGGAACTCGGCGATCTGATTCCCGTTGACATAACTGGTGGATCCGACGCCGAAGAGTTCTTCGTGCGCGTCCAGAGAGGTGCGGAGTTCGTCGAAGTGAATAGAACGCCCGCCGCCGCCACGAACGAACACGAAGGTGTTTTCATTGAAAACCTCGCCCTCTTCACTCAGGTAGAGTTGCAAACGAGTCGAGATCAGCCCGCCGGCGGGCACAAACTCGCGCCGTTCGATCCAATAGCCTGAAGTGAGCGGCGACCGCATCCCGGCGTCAAAGTCGCTGGCGCGATAGATCCGAAACTCGTTGGTGGGTCCGATACGGGTGTCGAGCGAGATGGTGTGGAGTTCGATGACGATGTCGGCGACGGTGCCGTTCGGTCCGAGGGTCATTGGGTCTACGCCGAAGAAGGCGGCGGATTGCGGCCCGTTGATAACCACCGCGGCGCGATAAAAACCATTCTGCTGGGCGCTGCCGATGCGGACGCGCCCGGACGCGACGCCGAGAATGCCATCGGTGTTATCGAAGTCGGTGAGCAGGACGCTGTCGCGCGACCCGTTGAAGACGATGCGCTCGCCCCCGTCGAGCGTGAGGACGCCGTTCTCGAAACTGACCGATCGTCGCATCGCTGTGACGGTGCCCGATGCGAACTCGTATGAGAATGTGAACTCTCCCGCGCCGCCGAAGGGCACGTCGAGGGCAACCATAACATTAAGGGTGAATGTTTCGATGGCCCCCGCGTCGGTGAGACGCATCATCTGCAACTGGAGGCCGTCGCCGAGGGCTTGGCGCACGTCATTGTTCGTGACGATGAAGTCGTCTTTCTGGAGCAGCACCGCAAAGTCACGGACGGCGCCGCTCATGTCGCGTCCGATGAAGGTGCCGAGGTCTCGGCGTTCATCGCGCAGGAATCGAGTGCCAGACTGGGACGCATACGAGCCGAAGCCGTCGCGGGTGTCAAACGAGAAGGTCGCACGAGCGTCACCCTCGCCGCGGTTGTACCGCGTCCAGTCGATGGATTGCTCAGCACCGGCACCGGCAATCGAAGCGAGTTGTGTGGTGCCGGTGATCGTGTCGTCTGCGGCGATCGTACCCTGTGTGAAGAACAGGGCAGAACCGGCGTCGTATCGGATACCGACTGCGGCGAACTCGAATGGCGCGCTCAGGAGCGACCGAGATTCGAGCGACTCGAAAGCCGCAGAATCGTGGTCAATCGGTCGGACATGTGCAGATGTCATGTTCAGTCAACTCCCGTGGGCAACGGGTATGTCAGATAGGGTAATCATCAAACGATGAAAGTCCACCGCTCACCATCAACGTGGTACGATGGACTCGTGGCGTGGATCGAGAACATACTCCACTTTGGTCGGTGGCAGATCCGCGATGCGCGCGGCGTGCGGTTCTCCCTCTACAGCCCTATAAGTGAATGGGCGCCGGGCCGCACGCGCGAAGGACCGACTCGGGCCGAAATCAACGCGATCGTTGCGCGTGAGCGCGAGGATCACCGTTTCTCGTCGACTTCCCACACGATCTTCTTTACCATCATTTTCCTGCTGTTCGCTCGATTCGTCAACAGGTTCTTGTCTCACGGGATTTTCAAGTTCATGGATGGATTGTTATTATTCGTGTTGTTCTTAGGTTTATGGCACATTTCAGGCTCGTACACCAAGTTGCGGCCCGAGCGGTTTGCCAAAGGGCTTCTCGAAGTCGGGCGTTGCCCTCACTGCGCGTATGGGCTTTCAAACGCTACGGTCGACCCGGACGGATGCACCGTCTGCCCCGAGTGCGGCGGCGCGTGGAATCGACCCGGCCAACACGAGAGTAGACGGACCGAAAACGGCTAAGGTAAGAAACTCAGGTTTGGCCGTGCTTGGGCAACTCGTTCTCGCCGAGCAACCGGAACTCTTTTCGGCGCAGGATCTGTCCAGCGAGGGTCAGGTCATCGACGGCGAGGGCGACGGCCGGCTCGCCGCCGGGGCGGAGCATGAGCGGGTACGCGAAGCGGATGTTGAGTTCGGCGCCGAGCAGATAGAGGCAAAGCCGTTCGAGCGTGTGCCCCTTTGCGAGTTCGACGACCAGCAGGCTCATTTCAGTGAACGCGTGCTGGTTTTTCGTGAGCAGGAGTTTGGCGTCGCTCGCTTTGCCCGTCACCATTCGCACGACGGCGTGGTCACTGGCATCATGCACGCTGAAGGCACAGATCGGCACGCCGGCTTGATCAAACTGACGCACCAGTTCGTGCAGTTTGCCGACCCGGTTGTCAAGAAACACGCTGAACTGCGTGACACTCGGCGGAGCGTACCCCAAGCCCGTCTCCAACCCGGCTGACATCTGGCTCATGCGCGACCTTCCAACTTCTCATTGCACCCCAGACCCGGATCCCCTCAGCAGACCCGACAACCATCGAATTGTACCGCCATCACACGCCATGTACCCAAGAGCATACCACATCGAGGGCGCGATACGCAAGAGGAAATTCTACGAATATAGACGGCATAATCGAGCGTGACAAAAACAATCCACCAGTAGGGCGGATCGCGGAACGCCGACGTTGATCGACCAGCCGCCGTCTAACCTCGTCTACCCCCCTTCCAAAGCGTGCGGTGAGGCAAACTCGCTTTGGAGTGTGCGTGGCACTCTGGTTGGGGAGGGGAACCGAGAGGAGGAATCAGACGGAGAAACTCGATCCACAGCCGCAACTCGTGGTGGCGTTGGGGTTCTGGAAGACGAAACCGCGCTGTGAAAGTTCGTCGCGGAAGTCAACCGTGGTGCCGCTGAGGTAGAGGAGGCTCTTTGGATCGCAGACGACGGTGATGCCGTGCTGGACGAATGCTTCGTCGGTATCTTTCTGGGTCTCGGTGAGGTCCAGGAGGTAGGAGAAGCCTGAGCAGCCGCCGCCCTTGACGCCCACGCGGAGACGGATCTTGGTGATATCGAGTTCTTCACGCTCGATGATGGTCTTGATCTCGCGTGCGGCGGTTTCGGAGAGCAGGACGCCGACGGTCTGTGTGGGGGCTTCGGTGGTATGAGTGCTCATGGGTTGTACCTCGAATTAGAAATCAGGATCTAGGGATAGTATGCCGACGGGGTACGAGAGGTTCGGCAGAGATTGGATCGGTATCCACTTCGGCTGAGGTGATTCGAGAAATCGATGCCGTTGGGCTTTGGCCCGGCGGCGGTTGCATTGTTGCCCGGTCGATTTGTGTTAGGTATACTTGCTCAAGAGGTGATCGAATGGCTCAGGGATCGAGCATCGAGTGGACGGAAGCGACGTGGAACCCGGTGGCGGGGTGTACGCCTGTTTCGCCGGGGTGCTTGAACTGCTACGCCGCACGGATGGCGCTTCGACTTCAGTACATCGGGGAGGCGAGCGGGTGCGCGAAGTACGAAGGCACGTCAAAGATTCACAATGGACGTCCGGTATTCACGGGACGTGTGAACCTCGATGAGGGGTCGCTCGATCTGCCGAGGCGTTGGAAGAAGCCGCGGCTGATCTTTGTGAACTCGATGAGCGATCTGTTTCACGATGCGGTGCCGCTGGAGTTCATCGAGCGCGTGTTTCGCGTGATGGAAGAGTGTGCCAGGCACACGTTTCAGGTACTGACGAAGCGGCCCGAACGCACGCTCGAACTGGCGGATTCGCTGCCGTGGCCGAAGAACGTGTGGATGGGCACCAGCGTGGAGAACGCGCTCTACGTGGATCGCGTCGACAAACTGAGAGCGGTGCCGGCGCAGGTGCGGTTTCTCTCGTGCGAGCCGCTGATCGGCCCGATTCGGCGACTGCCGCTCAAGGGGATTCACTGGGTGATCGTCGGCGGCGAGTCGGGGCCGGGGGGCGAGGCCCATCGAACCCGAGTGGGTGGAGAGCATCCGTGACCAATGCATCGAACGCGGCGTGGCGTTTTTCTTCAAGCAGTGGGGAGGAGTGAGGAAGTGCGAGACGGGTCGGGAGTTGGAGGGGAGGACGTGGGA